>JBJKSV010000210.1:0-4527 GCA_046703605.1 Limisphaerales bacterium | reverse complement strand
GCCGGCACGGCGCAAAGCCCAGATCGATCGTCAGCCCGCGCTGCTTCTCCTCCGCCAGCGTGTCGGTCTCGCATCGGGAGGAAGCAGCTTTTCTTCGACCAGCAGTCCTCAATGGCGTTCACCCGATGGCATGGGCCGCTCGGGGTCAAGGGCCCTCCGAGCGTGAGCCTGCTAAGTTCGCCGGGCGGTATTTGACGTTGGGCATCGGGCGTTCCTCATAAACGTAAACGGGTCACCCAAGTCGGTGTTGGCTGCCATCACGTGCCAGGCCGCCTTGGCCAGCCTGCCGGCCCGCTTCTGATGGGCAATCCGCTCGCCATCTTCATTCATTTTGAGCCCTTGACTCTGCCTCGCGACAGTTCCGTTCCCGGCTTGTTACGGTTCTCCTCGATTTGTGACGGTTTTGTGACGGTTCAAATCTCTCCCCAGGAGTTTCTAGGACTTTCTAGCGGTTATTAGCACTTAATAGCACCTATTCCTTGTTTAGCACACTCTGCTTGCCACCGGCGCGGCGCCGGGGCTAACCTCGCCAAAAGACGCAATCTATGAATGCCGCTCGCCATTTGTGCATCTATGCAACCGGATTGTTCTTGTGCGGAGCCGCCTATGGGGCGAGCTACCCCGTTCACCGCTCTGCCGCAAATCCGCGCATCCTGGTTGACCAGAACAATGCCCCGTTCCTGATGGTCGGCGATTCTCCCCAAGCCCTCATTGTGAACCTCTCCTTGGCAGATACGGCGGCGTTTCTGGCCGACCGCGCCACGAACGGCTTTAATACGCTGTGGGTGAACCTGCTTTGCGTCGGCTACACGGGCGGGCGAGCCGACGGCAGCCTCTTGGACGGAACCAAGCCCTTCACCCAAACGCTGCCCGGCACAAGCTCCTACGACCTGGCCACGCCAAACGAGACCTACTTTGCGCACGTGGACAGAGTCATCCGGATGGCGGAGGCGGACGGCATTGAGCTGATGCTCGACCCGCTGGAAACCGGAGGTCTTCTCAAGACCGCGCTGGACAACGGTTCGGCGCGGTGCCGGGCCTACGGGCGGTATCTGGGAAAGCGGTACAAAGATTTTCCCAACCTTATCTGGCTCAATGGAAATGATTATCAGGATTGGAAGGTGGCGACGAATGACGCCGTGATCACCGCGCTAGCCCTGGGCATCCGGGATGAAGACACCAACCACCTCCAGACCATCGAGCTGAATTACCAGGCCAGCAGTTCACTAGACGACCCGAACTGGGCGCCCATCGTCGGCCTCAATTTCGCCTACACCTATCATCCCACATACGCCGAGGTGCTCCATGCTTACAACCAATCTTCCAGCGTGCCGACGATCATGGGCGAGGCCAATTACGAATACGAAACCAACGGCGGCACCGATGGCGGCCGCCCGCTCATCCTGCGCATGCAGGAATACTGGACGATGCTCTCCGGAGCCAGCGGCCAACTTTACGGCAACCACTATTCCTGGCCCTTCGTGGCGGGGTGGCAGAGCCACATCGATTCGCCGGGTGTCGTTCAGTTCCAGTACATGGTGGACCTCTTTCGCTCCCGGAAGTGGTACGACCTTGTGCCCGACCAAACCCACACCTTCGTCACGGACGGCTATGGGCATTTCCTTTCGAGTGGACTCCTCGCCGGCAATGACTATGTGACCGCCGCCCTGACGCCCGACGGTTCGCTCGGCATGGCCTATCTGCCCCAAGGCGGGACGATCACTGTCGCCATGAATAAGCTGCGCAATCCCGTCACCGCCCGGTGGTTCGATCCCAGCGACAACAGGTTCAAGAGGATCCCCGGCTCGCCCTTCACCAACACCGGCAAGCGGCAATTCACCGCGCCCGGCAAGAATGGCGATGGCGACCCCGACTGGCTTTTGCTGCTGGAAGCCACTCCTGCGTTTGGAGTTCAGGTGCCCGCGCATGTGCGGCCCTTTCCGGAACCTCTCGCTCCAGACCACCTCGAACCCGGGTTCAAGTTCCGCGGCATCAAAGGTTGGGACTGGACGCCGGAGCAATACCTGAGAGAAATTCCTTACCTGGCGAAGTTCAAAATGAACTTCCTGATGAACTGCTATCTCTCCTTGTTCGCCTCCAAACCCGGCCAGCCTTTCAGAAACGAGTGGTGGAAACCGCTGAGCCAGGAGCAAAAACGAGCCTACGCCAAGATCATCCGGACCTGCCGGCAATACGGCATCACCTTCTGCTTCGCCGTCCATCCGCAACTGGACTCCCCGCGGCCTCTCAATCCGTGGGCTTACGATCCCGCCCGATCAATTGGTCAGGCGATTGTGCATCTGGCCGAGACCGCGGGGCAGCAGCAGACCCTCAAGGAACTCGTCGAGACCTACCCCGGCTTCCTTGTCACCGGCGGCGTCACCGGAGCCAACCCGGTGCGGGCCAGATTCAGCGCGCTGCTTGACTCTTCTCCTCGCTCGGCGGAACGCCTCCTCCGGCATATCCAACACCTTCACAACCGTATGGCAGAGGAATTTCCGACCCTCTATGACGCCGCTCGAAAGACGGTCGAGAACGACATCGCCTGGATGGCGCAACAACTCAAGGCTCGGTCGTGAAAATCGGATTTCTGTTGGGGCCGTCAATTTGGCTCACCGCCCTCGCTCTTGCGGGAACGGTTCAGGCGCAGGAAACTCGCATTGTGGTCCAGGCAGTCCACGTCCTTCATTCGGTCTCGCGTTATCTGACCGGCGCCTGCATCGAAGATGTGAATCATGAGATTTACGGCGGGTTATACAGCCAGATGATCTTTGGCGAAAGCTTCCAGGAGCCCGGGGCGCAGGTGAGCGGGATGTGGCGCGCGTTGCGGCGGGGAAGCGCGACCGGGGCCTGGGCGATTGAGAAAGACCGTCCTTTTGTCGGAACACAGAGCCAGCGGCTTGCCTTCATAGGCGGCAGTGGCGAAGTGGGCGTTGCAAACGAAGGACTCAACCGGTGGGGAATGTATTTTGCCGGCGGAAGACGATACGAAGGACTGCTCTGGGCACGAGCGAACGAGCCGATCGAGGTGTGGGTGGCCCTGGAGAGCGGCGATGGGAAAGCGGTGCTCGCCCAGAAGAGCCTCCCTCTCCAGGCCGGCGATTGGCAGCGGCTGGCGTTCTCCCTGGTTGCAAAATCCACCGTGAGCAATGGCCGGTTTGCTATCGAACTGAGGCAGCCCGGGTCTGTGGTCCTCGGCTATGCATTCCTGGAGCCTGGACCGTGGGGCCGATTCAAGGGCCTGCCGGTGCGGCGCGACGTGGCGGAGGCATTGATCGACGAAGGCATTACGGTGCTGCGCTACGGCGGCTCGATGGTCAATGCCCCGCAATACCGTTGGAAGAAGATGATCGGGCCGCGCGACCGCCGTCCCCCTTATCACGGCACTTGGTATCCCTATTCCTCCAACGGCTGGGGGATACTCGATTTCATGAATTTCTGCGAAGCGGCGGGTTTCGAATACATCCCGGCATTCAACATGGGCGAGACCCCGCAAGACATGGCAGACTTCATCGAATACGCCAAAGGGCCGGCCAATAGCGATTGGGGCCGGCGGCGCGTTGCCGATGGCCATCCCCAGCCCTACCGCTTGCACTACATCGAACTGGGCAACGAGGAACGCGTAGATGCCAAATACGCCGCAAAGTTCGAGGCCCTGGCAAGTGCGATCTGGGCGAAGGACCCGGATATCATCCTGGTGGTAGGGGATTTCGCCTACAGCCAGCCAATCCAGGACCCGTTCAGCTTTCGCGGCGCGGCCTCCGGCATCACAAGCCTCGCCGACCAGGAACGAATTCTCCGCTTTGCCAAACAACACGATCGCGAGGTTTGGTTCGATGTGCATGTCGGCACGGACGGTCCTCGGCCCGATGCATCGCTGGCGGGGATGTTCTCCTTCCGAAATGCCCTGGACAAGATAGCCAACGGCGCGCGCCACAAGGTAGTCGTCTTCGAATTCAATGCCGGCAACCATACCCAACGGCGCGCGCTGGCCAATGCCCTGGCCATTCAGGCGGTCGAGCGCGACGGGCGAATCCCCATTGCCACCTCCGCCAATTGTCTCCAGCCCGACGGCCAGAATGACAACGGCTGGGACCAGGGACTGTTGTTTCTAAATCCGTCCCAGGTCTGGCTCCAGCCGCCCGGCTATGTAACGCGCATGTTCTCCCGCAATTATCTCCCGCAACTTGTTGAGTGCGAGACCACTGGTTTCAATGCGCTGCTGAATGCGGTTGCTACACGCAGCCGTGATGGTCACATCCTGGTGTTGCAGGTCGTCAACTCCGGTGACAAATCCGTCGAGGCCCGAATCCGGCTGGTGGGGTTCATCCCTGGCAACCCGGTCGCCGAGGTCACTGAACTCTCCGGCCCGCTCAATCCCGCGAACACCGCCGCCAATCCTGACGCCTTCGTTCCGAAGCGCAGCCAATGGCGGTACGAACTTCACGACGGAGACACAACGCGGGTCTTCCTCCCGCGGTCTGTGACCGTGATAAGGTTTGAGAGGGGTAATTGATTAGCCCGAGG
>JBJKSV010000209.1:0-2877 GCA_046703605.1 Limisphaerales bacterium | reverse complement strand
GGTAGAAATCCTCCCACTCCTTCTTGAGCTCCGGCGTGAGCGTATCCAGGCCGAAGAACGGTTTTCGGGGCTGAGGCAATGGCAGGACGGACGAGAATTGAGCCGGACCCGCCACATTGGTCACGCTGCCAACCAAGTCCTGCATTGCCAGTTGCGGCTTAATCCACGGCCCGCCGGTGCCGCACCAGCCCGGCCCGGCGCCCACGGCGATTTGGATGCCAAGGTGTTCGGCCTCGTGAACCGCATCCGCAAACAGGTCCTGCCATTCCGGGCTCATGAAATCCACCGGGCCGCGCGGGATGCCGATGTTGACCTCCAGGAAAATGGCCCCGCCAATGCCCGCCTGTTTCATGGCTTCCAAGTCGGCCTTCATCCCCTGGCGGGTGAGGTTGCCGTCCATAAAATACCAATAGACCCAGGGCCGCGCCGTAGCTGGGGGATGAGCAAATCCAGCGGTGAGCGATTCGGCGGTCCGGGCGTTGACCGGCGGCGTTGAGCCAAGTGTCGTCGCGGCCAGCGCGGTTGCGGCAAGCCGCAAGAGGAGCTGTTTCCGAGAAATCATCTCCCAAATCGTGACCAGACAATGCCTTCAGAGCAACGGAAAAACCAGTTGGGAGGGAAAATGTAACCCTCACGCGATCGTTACACTTTCATGAGCCATGCACCGAATCCCTCCGAAATAGCTGCTCACCGGGCCGGCAATGGGGTTGTCCGGATCGCAATTGGTAATTCGCAACCCGCCAATTACTAGCTCCGATTGGCTCGCCCCGGGCCAATCCACGAGCAGGATGCGTGTCGGCCCGAGTATGCTGGCAGCGCCGGTCCCACCGTTATTAAAGCCCCCCAGCGGCATTGGTGAGACACTTGCTTCAGTGTCAAAATGACTACGAGGGCCTGAATCCACAACGAATTGCACAATCCACCCGGCAAGAAAACGCCCGCACCACGCTTTCGGCCGTTGATCTGCGACTGGAGCGAGAGAAGGGCTGCTCCAAATCGCCGACTAGGCCTGGTCTTGTGATCTTCAGCGCTCCGCTCACGATCCCGCAGCCGACGGGCGTACGGAGCCGTCGCAAAAGCCCACCACCGAGGTTCCGTCTGCTCCTGTCACCGTCCATTCAATCTTGCTGAAGTTCAAGGAAACCTGCTCCACTGGGATTGGATCACCGCCGTCGGCTTGTGCCTGAACGCCCGTGATGAAAACATCGCTCAATAAGAGCGTCGTGACGGTCTGCCCTTGTTGGGTTCCCTGTCCGACAAGCATGGCTTGCTTGAAACCCTGGCCCGCGCAGCTCGCCTGAAGCATTTGGGGCGACGCTACATCCACATGATGCACAAACGAAAGGTCCTGAACGGTGACTTTTCCCGGGGCATTGACGACGCCGCCCGGGTTGACATTTGCTACGCCCCACGACCAGCCAAGAACCTGGATGTATCCCTTCAGGTTCGATTCCCCGTCGATGCCTTCGATCTTTAGAAAGTAATCAACCGCTGCCATAAGAGTTCCTCTGGTATAGTTGCTTGTTCAACCGAGCAACTGAATCACAATTTCGCTGCGCTCCGAACTGTCGCCCGGCTTGCGGCTGATCCGATAAGTCCCGCGCGCCCCGGCGAATTTGCCTGTGCCCCCCAGGATCGCACTCTCCGCCGGGTTGTTGCGCGCCGGGCCCGCCCCTATGCCGAACAACGTACCTTCTTTCAACTTGAGCGTATGCAGTTCAAGGTTGGAACCGGTGGAGAGGTTCGCAATTCCGAACGCGGATTCGCCGCGGAAGCAGTCCGCATAGAAATCCCCTGCCAAGCTGCCGTTGGCGGGGTCCAGAAGCTCGCCCCGCCAAAGCAGGCGGCCTGATGAGTTGGCTGCGGCTTCCGGCTGGTGATGGCTCTTGCGACAACGACGCAGATCGAGCCGCAACATCCCCGGACGCCCTGCAGGTTGCGCCGCCTCACCCCAACTCGCGCCCAGCGTGCCACCAAGGACCAAAACCAGCCGCTGCAAAAACGTTCGCCGTCCCCTAAATGCTTGGTCTTTCATTTTCCGTTCCTTTCTGTTTGAGAGCCATTGCTCGCCCCACAGGAGGATCCCTCCTGGCCTTCAAAGATTTCCTGCACCTTCTGAAAAGTGAGCGACATCGAGTCCTGGGGTACATCGCCGGAGCTGCCCCCTGTCTGATAACTGCTGATCACAACGTCCTGAAGTTCGTAGGTCAAGTACTGGCCCTGGCCTTGGGCCGCGTCAGTTTGCATCAAATCCACAACCACCTTGGCGAAGTGCGTACCTGTACTACAGCCCTCCATGAGTTTCGGAGAGGCCTTGCTCTGGGGACAGGTAAAGGTGAGGTCCTGGAAATTCACCTTCCCGGCGGCGGTGCCCAGGTTTGGCGTCCCCTGGCGCGATGGCGTGAATCCCCACTGGAAAGACGTGATATCGATCCACGCCAGATGTTCCGGGTCCTGAGCCTCCCCCGCGATGTCGCCCAATTTCAGAAAAATCTCGACGCTCATTTGCAACTCCAATTATTGTTGTTAGCGCTGTTTGTGCCCAAACGGCTGTCTCGGTGATTTGGGGCATTGTCGTGCAAGAGCTTCGATCTGTCAAATAGAAACTATAATCTCAAAGCTCAGCGTGGGTAATATGCGCAAGCTGAGGGGGCGGTGCCCGGGTCCCGGCCTAGGAATGGGCTAGCCCGCGCGGGTCTAATAAAGTCGCCTCGGACAGTTCAGTCCTTACGCGAATCCCATGTTAAAACGGTTTGCGCAATCAATTGGCGGGCAATCTCCAGGCCACGCCGGATAAAGGCCTGGGGCTCAGCTCGGGCCCCCTCTGCCATCCCGCGCAAGGTGTCGCCCAATGGCCGGGTTCCGTCGCATCGGCAC
>JBJKSV010000208.1:0-4736 GCA_046703605.1 Limisphaerales bacterium | reverse complement strand
CTCGTAGCGGTCCGCGCGTTCCTCGGGGGTATGGCGGTCCGATAAAAGGGAACTGTTCCAGGATGTGGACGTGGTCAAGAACGCCGTTGCCCATCCGCAACGCGGCCTCGGGATCGCGGGACCCGATGTAGGCACACAGGTCATGAAGATCCTTAATTGCCAGGTCGGACCAGATTACTTTGAAGTCCATACCGTGGCCCAGGAGTGTAGCAAATCTCGAACCTCACGCTGGGTCTTGGCGCGGCCGGCCGCGACATCGGCGCGCCCACGCCGGATTGCCGCCATGATGCGCAATTCCTCGGTGATCTCCTCCAGAGAGGCGTTTTCAGGCAGCCTCTGCAAAGCATCGAGCACTGCTTCTTTGTCAGTCATAAGCCCAAACTAAGCTTTTCGCGGACGGGGGGCAAGGCGTCCCAGCGACCCTACCTCAGTGGTAACCGGAAGCGGCCTGCCACGATCCCGGGGACCGTGATGTCCTCGTCCAGTTCCTCCCACCGCAAGGCATACCCGTTGACTTCCACTCGGACCTGCGCCAATTGCTCCTCAGTGGCCGTCGCCAGGATGCGGAAACGGTCGGCAGGGAAGCCGAGGATCCTTCCGTCGTGAAGCTCCACGTAGATCGTCCGCCCTTCCACCCAGGCCCGCAAGGCGGCGGGTTCCACGGCAAACCGTGGCTCATCGGTTATAGTACTCATTGAATGCCCTTCTTGGAACCTCTTGATGCTCAAAACCAACTGTTCAATGCGCCGTAGCTCGTGAGGTCGCACTCCCCGGTTGCCGGGTCGATGCCGGGCGGTTGTCTCATTAGTAAATCGGCTGCTGGGGAATCGTCTGAAAATAGCCCCGGGGCTGGTCCTGTCCCGTCGCGCGCCGATATCGTCCTTTCTCGACCAGCACCAAAAGGCCAAGAGCCATTGGGTTGTAGGGGTCGCGCCGCAAAACTCCCTGCAGGTCTATCCTGGAAGCTTGGCTATCGCCGCCTGGACCCGCTCCGGAGTCATGGGGAGTTGGAATAGCCGCGCTCCAGTGGCGTCGTGGATGGCATTGGCCACCACAGCGCCCATGACGACGATGGCCGGCTCGCCTCCGCCTTGCGGCGGTTCCTTTGAATCGATGAGCACCGTCTCAATGTTCGGCAGCCAAGAGAACAGCGGCAGTTCGTAAGTATCGAAGTTTGTGTCGAGGATCTTGCCGCCCTGGAAATGCACCTCTTCGCTGAGTGTGTAACCCAGGCCCATCGTGATGCAGCCCTCCATCTGGATCTTCGCGCCTTCGGGATTGACCACCAGGCCCATGTCCTGGGCACAGACAACTCTCTTGACCTGAACCCTGCCGCTCTTTGGCTCGACCGCCACTTCGGCAATTGCCGCCACCCAGGTTCCCGCGTCGATGCCGCAGGCCACCCCGTAGCCTCGCTTGCTGGGCGATTTACCCGGTGTCCAACCGAACCGATCGGCAGCGGTCTTGAGCATGCGGATCATCTTCGAGTCGGTCAAATTCTTGAGCCGGAATTCGACGGGGTCAATTCCCGCGGCGGCGGCCATCATGTCGATTTGCGACTCGCGTGCGAAGGTGTTTGTATTGTTGCCCGGAGCGCGCCAAGCCCCCGTGGCGAATGGATGCGCGTTGGAAGTCCAGCCTGAGGGGCGCGCAGTCGTCCGATGATTCGGGATGGAATAGAACTGGGCTGCGCCGCGCTCGCCGGCGAAGGCGACGTCGTAGTCCCAAAAGACTATCTTGCCATCGCTGTTAGTACCGGATTTAATCCGCACAATCGCCGCCGGCCGGAAGGTGTCCAGGAAGAACTCCTCCTCGCGGGTGCGCCAGACCTGGACCGGTTTGCCGGCCGCTTTGGCCAGGCGCGCCGCCTCCACCGCTTGAGAGTTCTCGGTTTTGCCTCCGAACCCCCCGCCGACAAACGGCGTGATGACGCGAACGTTCTGAGGCGCGAAGCCAATGGCGCTGGCAATCTCGCGCTGGGCGCCAAAGGGGTTTTGGGTCGAGGCCCAGACCGTCATCCGGCCATTTTCGAGATGCGCCAGGGCGGTATGGGTCTCCATCGGCGCGTGGGCGACATAGCTGTTGAAGTAGGATGAGTCGAACCGCTTTGCGGACGCCTTCTCCCCTTGTTCCAGATCTCCGCCCTGGGCGACTGTCCTGGCTTCCGGCGCCGCTTTGAGGAGGTGATCAAAAATAGTCTTGTCATCGACGGTCGGCTCCGGCACATCCCACTCAGCTTTGGCTTTTTCCAGCGTCGCTTTCGCCACATCCGGTAGTTCATGCAGCACGGCGATGAGATCCCCCTCGCGCACCACTCGCGCGCCCTCGACTTGCTCGCAAGGAGCGGTATCGACGCTCCTTAGTTGCGCGCCATGGGCGGGGGGCCTGAGAATGCTGGCGTAGAGCATCCCTGGGAGCCGGATGTCTCCCGAGTACTGGGCTTTGCCGGTGACCTTGTCAGGAGAATCGCGCCGGAGCAGCGGTTTGCCGATAATCTTAAATTCATCGACCCTCTTGAGAGCCGTCCGGCCCTGGAGACGCTTCTGGATTCGGCGGCCTTTGGTAAGCTCGCCGTAGGTGACCCGCCGATTTTTGTCGTCTCGGTCGCATATCACGCCGTCGCTGGCGACGAGCTGCGATTGAGGGACTTTGAGCGATTCCGAGGCAAGTTCGAGGAGAACCGCGCGGGCTTCGGCGGCGGCTGCGAGCATCAATGGCCCAAAAAAGCGCGTAGTCATTGAGCCGAATGTTCCCATGTCCCAGGGACAGCGAGCGGTGTCGCCCATGACGATATCGACCGATTCGAGCGGCACGTCCAGTTCGTCGGCCAGCATTTGCGGCAGCGAAGTAATCGGCCCCTGGCCCATCTCGATCTTGCCGGTGAAACAGGTGACCTTGCCATCCTCGGCAATGTGCAGAAACGCATTGAAATCCGAGGGTGTCCCTCCGCCTCCACGCCGTCCTCGCCGGCGGGGCCGTTCCTCTTCGGCGGCGCGGAGCAGGTCCGTCAGGGAAACGAATATGATAATTCCCCCGCCCAAGCGTCCGAGAAAATCACGCCGCCTGAGGCCCGTTCCGGCGCCAGCGTGCGAATCCGGGGCGTGAGTCGGCAAAGCCGGGAGCGTGGGGTCTTCCGGAGAGGGTTCCGGCAAGGAATGGATGTCCTGGAAATCCAACAGCACGTAATCTTGCGGGTTCATATCAGGCATTTCCTTTCATTTTGGCGGCGGCGTCTTGGATGGCATCGACGATGCGCGTATGAGCGCCACAGCGGCAGAAATTGTCGTTCATGCCGGAGATAATTTCCTCGCGCGTAGGGTGAGGATTGTCTTTGAGCAGGGCCACCGCCGTCAGGATCATGCCCGGCGTGCAGAAGCCGCATTGCAGGGCGTCGTGGTCAACGAAGGCTTGCTGCACTGGATGAAGCTTGCCGTCCTGCGCCAACCCCTCGATGGTAGTCACTTCTTTGTTGCGCACTCGGCTCACCATTGTAAAGCACGACCGAACCGCCACCCCATCCAGCAGCACCGTGCAGGCGCCGCAATCCCCCTCGCCACAGCCGAACTTGGTTCCGGTGTGGTGAAGGTCCGTGCGCAAGACCCAGAGCAGCATGCGCTTGGGGTCGGTTCGCACCTGCACCGGTTTGTTGTTCAGTTTGAAAGAAATGGTTTCAAGCATAGGATTGCCTTTCAGCAGGCCCGTTTCCCGCAACTCTCCATGGGAAGGAGCGAATTCATACAACCGCGTTTTTTACTCCTTTTGGCCGCGCCACTCAAGCCAAAATGCGGCCAGCGCGCGGAGCTTTTCAGTTCAAGGCCTGGCGGACTTGCCCGCGGCCGCGACGGCCACCTCGGTCCTGGCTGTTCCTGCTTGCCGCCCGCCCCTCGAAGCCGCCATAGTCCTGACAAGCAATGGAACAATCAACATGCGAGATCATTGAAGGCGATTGCCTGGAAGTGCTGCGGCAGCACCCAAGCAACTACTTTGACTTGATCGTCACCTCACCGCCTTATGCGGATAAGAGGAAACACACTTATGGCGGGATTCCCCCGGAGGAATACGTGGCGTGGTTTCTGCCGCGAAGCGAACAATTCCTTCGGGTGCTGAAACCCAGAGGGACATTCATCCTCAATATCAAAGAGAAAGCCGAGAATGGAGAACGCCACACTTTTGTGTTGGAGCTGATTTTGGCTCTTCGAAAGCAAGGATGGCTTTGGACCGAAGAGTTTATTTGGCACAAACGAAATTGTTACCCGGGGAAGTGGCCCAACCGCTTCCGCGATGCCTGGGAGCGGTGCCTGCAATTCAACAAGACACGCCATTTCAAAATGAATCAAGAGGCCGTGATGGTGCCAATGGGCAATTGGGCAAATGCCCGCCTCAAATCCTTAGGCAAGAACGACGTTGTGCGCTTCGACTCTCAGGTGAGAAGCGGCTTCGGCAAGAACATCGCCAATTGGCTGGGGCGCGAGAAGGCCTATCCGACGAACGTCCTTCACTTGGCCACGGAGTGTGGGAACAAGAATCACAGCGCAACCTTTCCGGAAGAGCTTCCCGAATGGTTCATCAAGTTGTTCAGCGACCAGGGAGACCGAGTGCTTGACCCTTTCGCGGGCTCCGGCACGACCTGCATCGCCGCGCGGAAGCTGAAGCGCAACAGCGTTGGAATTGAGCTACTTCGGGAATACTGCGAAGCCGCGCGAGCCGTGCTTTCGGGCGCTGGGGGAACTTCGGGC
>JBJKSV010000207.1:0-3737 GCA_046703605.1 Limisphaerales bacterium | reverse complement strand
GGCATGTCCAGGTCATAGTTCATGGCACCTTCGCCGCTCCCATAGCCGTTCCGGCGTGTCACGGCGCGCCAACCGCCATTGGTGAGCACCTCGGCGAAGCCCTCCGTGCCTTGGGCGCCAATGCGATTCTTGCCCCACCATTTGGCCACTTCCGGTTGGTCGGGAGCGCCGGCGCAACATTCATAGATGCCGCGAACGCCATTGGCGAACTGCACAAAACCGCCGATATAGTCGGGGGAGGGGTGATTATCGCTGAATTTGCGGCCGCCCGCCGCCTGGCCCATGGCCCAAACGGCGGGAGTATAGTCGTTGAACCAGCAGGTGTAATCGATCAGGTGCGAGAGCATGTGGGTCATCCAACCAGTCGCGCTTCCATACACGGTGTGAACGCGGCCGAGGGCGCCGCTGGCGACAATTTCTCTGACCTTCCGGTAATGCTGGCCATACCGATGCTGGTGACTCACAACAGCCTTGACTCCCGCCTGGCGCAGAAGCTCGCGCACCGACAGCAACTCGGCGCTGGTCAAGGCAACCGGCTTCTCGAAGGCAACCAACTTTGCCCCAGCCTCGACGGCGGCTTTGATGAAGGGCGTTCGCAGATGGGGCAGGGTGCAAAAGCAGAAGACGTCCGGCTTGAGCGATTTGGCCAGAGCGGCGGCGTCTGTGCCGGTCTGGGGTCCGCCAAGCTTGGCTGCGGCGTCGCTGAGCCGTTTCGGATCGATGTCGCAGATGCCGGTGACCTGGAATTTGGGATTGGCATTGAAGGCGGTGGCGTGGTGCATGCCGCGCTTGCCCATGCCAACAACGAGAACGGAGTATTTGCTCATAGGCTTGGAAGTGAAACGGGATAGCGGAAGAATGGGGTGCGGCGCCTGATGGCCCCGCACTCCACTCCGCGTGGGTTCGGTTTTTTCAGGCGGCTGCGGCGGCAACGCCGGCGCCGGCGGGAGACTGGGAGGCATGTTCTTTGTCCCAGGCTTTTACTGAGGAAATGACATAATCCACCTCGGCTTCGGTCAGTTCAGGATACATGGGCAGACTGATGCAGGTGGCGGCGTTCCATTGGGCGTTGGCGAGGGAGCCAACGATGCGGGCGCCTTTACCCCACGGATAGCCTGCCTGTTGGTGGATAGCGACTGAGTAGTGAGTCTTGGCGTCGATGTCGTTCTTGACGAGGTGTTCGAGCAGGGACTCGCGCCATTCGGGCTTCCGGGTCTCAACGACATACAGATGAAACACATGGCGGTAGCCCGGCAACTCGATCGGCAAGGTGATGGTCGAGCAACCTTTCAGCCCGGCGGTGTAGCGGGCGGACCATTTGCGGCGCAAGTCGTTCCAGGCGTCGATGTGTCTAAGCTTGGCGCTGAGGATACCGGCGTGCAAATCATCAAGGCGGCTGTTGAATCCGAAACTGTGGACGTTGCGTTTGTCGGAACCATGATTGCGCAGCTTGCGGACCTTCGCGTCAATTTCGGCGTTGTTGGTCACGACGGCGCCGCCATCACCGAAGGTGCCGAAGTTTTTCTGGATGATGAAGCTCGTCGTCGCGGCGTCGCTGAGGTGGCCGATCTTGAAGTCCGGGCCCTGCGCGCCAACTCCCTGGGCGTTGTCCTCGATAACCTTCAGATGATGTTTGTCGGCAATCTGCCGAATGGCCTTCATATCCGCGCATTGTCCGTAGAGATGAACCGGGATGATGGCCTTGGTCTTGGGCGTGATGGCGGCCTCGATTTTGGCCGGATCAATGCATTTGGTCCGCGGGTCGCAATCGACAAACACCGCGGTGGCCCCGGCCACCCAAATCGCCTCGGCGGTCGCAAAAAACGTGTTGGGATGCGTGATGACCTCATCCCCCGGGCCGATCCCCAGAGCGATCAGCGTCAGCCAGATGGCATCGGTGCCATTGCCCACGCCAACGACATGACGCATGCCATGATAGGCCGCGAATTCTTCCTCAAATTTCTTGAGCATCGGGCCCATGACATATTGCCCGCTCTCCAACACCGTCTTAATATTCTGGTCGATTTCGTTCTGAATATTGTGGTATTGCCGAACGTGTCCGTAAAATTGCACTTTCATGGCCTGACACCCTATAGAAGTGGTGGCCGCTGACAAGGTTTTTTAATCGGCAAGGGAAATGAATTATGATAAACTCAAACTCAGCAGCGATGAATTCTCCAGGATTTGAGGCCAAACTCCGCATGGCGCCCGCGCCGACGGCGGAGGAACTGGCGGGGCGGGCGGAGCGCGAGCAGCGCGCAGTCAACCTCCAGCGCGAATCGAGCCTTGAGCGGTCGCTAGACCCCTTTCGGGTCGGGTCGGTGCCCTATCTCAACGCCGTGCCCCTGACCCGTGGCCTCGAAAATGAGATTGTGTTCCGGACGCCCTCGGTGCTGGCCGCGATGCTTCAGCGCGAGGAGCTGGATGCGGCCCTGGTCAGCGTGGTGGAGGTGTTGTTTCATGACCGGTACGACATTCTGGACGGTGTCGCGATTGCCTCGCTCGGAGAAGTCCAGAGTGTGCTGCTGGCCCACCGGCGCCCGATTGAAGAGGCGCGGGTCGTGTTTTGCGACCCGGCCTCTCTGACCAGTGTCAATCTCTTGCGAGTGCTTTTGGCCGAGCGCGGCCTAAAACCGCAATTCGAGAAGCTGGCCACCTACAAAGTCGAAGAGCTTCCTGACTACGCGCTGCTCATTGGCGACCCGGCCTTGGACGTGCTGCGGGCAAACCGGGAGCACGAGATTTGGGACCTCGGGGCGGCTTGGTTTGAGTTAACCGGGCTTCCCTTCGTCTATGCCGTTTGGGCGCTGCGCCGGGGCGTGGAAAACACCGTCCTGCGCCGCCTGCTGCGCGAGGCCCGCGAGTTCGGATTGGACACCCTCGACTCGATTATCCGGGAGCGGACGGAGTACGACTACGATTTCCGCAAGGATTACCTGAGCTGGCACATCCATTTTCATCTCGGCTCCGATGAGAAGCGGGGCCTGGCGAAGTTTATGGAACTGATAGCCAAGCACCAACTGGGCCAGGTCTTTGAGCCGAGGTTTGTAAATTGAATTCGAAACCAGACAACAACCAACAGGCAGCAGGGGCTGGAGTTGACGCCGTTGGTCCTGGCGTCGTGAATGGCATTGGGGAAGGAGCAGGTAGGGCGCGTCACTCCGTGCGCGCCGAGCGAGAAGCTGGTAACCTTCTGCGGCTCGCAGGTGACGCGCCCTACCGAGCCTGGGCCTTTGTCGTGGTCGAGTCGAGGTGCGCCCGTGCGGTCGCCGCGTGCGCGGCTATCCTGGTGGGCGCCGGCCTTCTTTTTTTAGCGGTTCACGGCGGGCTCCTGCACCTCTCGCTGCTTGCCGGGCGGCCATCCGTCCCGGCGTTGGTTTTGGTCGGGCCAAAGACCTACTATGTCGCCACGAACGGCGATGATAGCGCGGCGGGCACCCTTGCCCATCCGTGGCGCACCCTTGAAAGGGCGCTAGCCGTGTCGCGCACCCCGCATCTGGGTGGCGGCGACACGCTCTATCTCCGGGGCGGGGTCTATCGATTTGACGAGGGCCGCATGTCTCCTCCGGGCGCTGTGCCACGGGATGCGCTGAGCGGCAAGCCCGGGCAGCCAACCCTCATTTCAAGTTATCCTGGCGAGAGCCCGATGATCTATCTCTCGGCGCGGATGGATAAGGGCTGGAAGAGATACGAGTCACGGCCCGCGGCGGCTATCTGGTATGTGGATTGGAACGGGT
>JBJKSV010000206.1:0-2611 GCA_046703605.1 Limisphaerales bacterium | reverse complement strand
TTGGCCTGATTCTTGTAGGGTCCATTCTCGAGGCGGATATATTCCGGGAGGGAGACGATGTCGTCCACGATCTCGGTAAGAGAGTCCTTCCACACAACGCCGAAGGTGTGCGGGCCGAGGGCGGTGGGCGTGCCGAAAGCGTTCCAGGCGATGGGCACCTTCTTCTCCGGCCCGGCGCTCTCATTCCACCAGATCTGCCAGGTCGCATACCCCTTGCTGCCGAAGACACGCTGGCAGGCCCCTCGGGGGTCGATGGCGCCAGTGCTCGGACTCCCGCCGGCGAACCAGGCCTTCATCGCGTCGTAGAGGGCAGTCTTGTCGTAGGCGGTATCCTGATGGACGAGCACCGAATCGCCGCGCTCGTCGCGTGGGAAGGAGATCGGAGCGATGCGGGCGTACCAAACCCCTCGATTGTCGGATGCGAGCCGGCAGGGGGTGTATTGCGTCTCCATCTGCACGGCCCGGTTGGGATCCATTGGCCGGCTGTCGAGAAGCTGGCCCGCCAGGCGTGGCTCGCGCACCGTGGCGTGCGACCAAAAATACGGCGTGAAGAACGCGACGGGACCTTTGAAGTTTTTCGTATTCAGGAACAAGGTCCAGGAATTCCCTCCGGTCGGGACATTAGCGCCATCCGTGGTGCTCTTCGCCGGCAGCAGCGGCAGCGTGAGGTAGCCATAGCCGAAAAGCTGGCCGCAGGTGCCCTGGCGAAGGTTCAGGCCATCAAGGGGGAACAGGAGCCAGGGAGTGAGCTGGGCCACGCCATAGAGACCGCGCGGCTTCTTCCAATCGCCGGCGCCGTGCGCCGGCCCATTGGCTATCTCGGAGAAGTTCGGGCCTACACCGCCCATGATGAACTTCGGCGTGGTCGTGGGAAAGCGCGTGTCGGTCCACCATCCGAGTCCTCCCTCGACGTCCGAATAAAGGTGCTTGGGGGCGGCGCCGTCGTACTGCGCAAACATCCACGTGCCAGGCAGACCCGTCTGCAGGCGGTGGCCGGGATAGTAGCTGAGCAGCGGCCACGCCGCCACGTACATCGAGTAGCCCGCGTCATACCGGCGATCCACACGCCCGGAGTGCGGAATGATCATATAGCCGCCGACGTGCTCGTTTCGATGCGCCCGGCCGACGACCTGCGCCGGCAAAACGCCCGCAGCGGTGGCATGCAGCTCGCCTGTAGGACTGCCAGGAAACAACGCCAGCAGCAAAACGGTGAAAGAGGAGAGCGTGCATTTCATCATGGCGCCATTGGACGCACGAATCGTCACGAAGTTCAAGCCGGAAAGCAGTCGCTTTCCCCGCCCGCGCAAAGGTCGGGGCACAAAGCCGGACTCAATGCCGGACCCGCCCCTGCGACCTTGCTTCGCGCTTGCCTCTAGCCCTTCCCGACGCCAAAATCTGATTCTAAGCCGGCGCCGCACAGGCAGCGCGTGCCGCTGTTTCGTACTCATGATATGAATAACTCAAGCGCCGCATCTTGCGCTTCCCGCGCCCTTTTGGCATTCACCGTCGCCCTTCTTCTTCCTTGGGCCAGTGCTACTTACGCCCAGATGGTTACGGGCGCTGCCATGACCGATTTTGCCAAGGCCTTTGGACTGTCTGGCAAGGGTATCTCCGTCCAGCAAATTGGTTGCAGCCTGGACGCCAACGCACTCGGGCCCGGCGACGAAGCGACCTTCAGGTTCTTCGTTAAACCCGCCCGCCCCTATAAAGGGCCTCTCAAGGTGGAGGTGATTCAATACGGTACTAAAGGCCAGCCAGGGAACTGGTGGAAACCAGTCGTATTCAAAATCGCTCCCGTCAGCTCCACGACGCTCGATGTGGACCTGCCGGCCTCCGGTGGGACCGTTACAGTGAAGCCATTCATCGGCGAGGCCTTCGGCGGTTACGCGTTGATTTTCGACTTTGGGGACTGGGGCCGGGTTTTTGGCTGTTCCTGCGTTCGTGTCACTAAACCGGAGCCAGGCCGAGTCTGGGCGCCGACCTTTGCGATGGACCTTGGGTGGCCGCAGGACATGTCGCCGGCCGTTTTCAATGTTTTCAAACGGCTCGGGGTGAAAGGTGCTCGTGTTGAGGGCGGCTACAACACAATCCAGGACGCGCACGTTGACTGGGCCATGGCCAACAACATCACTCTTCTTCTGACCGTTGGCTGCGGCAACACGCCCAGCAGCGCCCAACCTCTTGGCCGGGGCCGGCCCTGGCTCAAGCCGGACGGCGAAATGATCGAGGGGATCAAGGAAGACCTGGCATGGATGCCATCCTTTGACCCGCAGTTCAAACGTTATCTCAAAGGCGTGCTCATGAAGTACGGCTGGCCCAAAGGACCCATCAATGCCGTCGAGTTATGGAATGAGCCCTGGGAAGGCGTCTCGATTTCGGGATGGGGCGCCGACATTCCCCGATACCGCCAACTCTATCGAGTGATGGCCTCGGCTGTGCTCGAAGCGCGGCGCCAAGCCGGCGTCAAGGTGCTCATGGGCGGGGCCTGTTCCTCCTCAAATACGCGCGACAAGCTCTTCTGCGACGGCACGGACACCTTCTTGCCCTGGCTGGATTTCGTCAGCATCCACTATCAGCCGCTGGCAGCCGACCCGGTGCTCGAACCCAAATG
>JBJKSV010000205.1:0-4320 GCA_046703605.1 Limisphaerales bacterium | reverse complement strand
GGGATCGGGCGCGCCCGGCCAGAGGCGTCGGGTTCGCCCAACTGCATGCGCACGCACTTGAGGCCAGTCACCCATTTCTTTTCGTTCCCAACCACCGCGACCGGAGCGACCAGGAACTCAAACTGGATGCCTTCTTCCTCCGCATGATGAACCTCCTCGGCCCGAGCTGGCAGTTCCTTGTGGGTGCGGCGATAAACAATCATCGATGTCTCCGCCCCCATCCGTTTGGCGGTGCGGGCCGAGTCCATGGCTACATTGCAGCCGCCGATAGTGGCAATGCGCTTGCCCTTGAGCACAGGTGTATCGGCCCGGGGGAATTGGTAGGCGGCCATGAGATTGACGCGGGTGAGGTATTCATTGGCTGAATAGACCCCCTTGAGGTTCTCGCCCGGCACATTCATGAACTGGGGCAGACCGGCGCCATTGGCGATGAACACCGCATCGAAGCGTTCCCGCAGTTCCTGCAACGTGTAGGTGCGCCCGATCACGGTGTTGCACACGATCTTGACCCCAACCTGCTCGAGCCGGGCGACCTCCGCCTCAACGATCTTCTTGGGCAGGCGAAATTCCGGGATGCCATACACCAGCACCCCACCCGCCTTGTGCAGGGCTTCATAAATCGTGACGTCATGGCCGAATTTGGCCAACTCGCCAGCCGCAGTCAGCCCGCCCGGACCGGAACCGACAATGGCCACCTTCTTGCCACTGGGCGGCGCGACCTGGAGGGCCTGCGCCGCGCTGTGGCCCCGTGCCCAATCGCCGACAAACCGCTCCAAATACCCAATCGCCACCGGCAATCCCTTATGGCCTCGAATACATTCCACTTCGCATTGGGTCTCCTGCGGACATACCCGTCCGGTGATCGAAGGCAGGGCATTGTCGTTGAGAAGGCTGCGGGCGGCGTCGGAGAGTTGCCCCTGGGCGAGGAACTCGATGAATCGCGGAATATTTACCATCACCGGGCAGCCGGAGACGCATTTGGGGTCCTTGCATTGGAGGCAGCGTTCGGCTTCGAGCAGGGCCATCTTTTCCGGCAGCCCCAGATTGACTTCGTCAAAATTCGCGTTGCGAATCAACGGCTCCTGCTCGGACATCTTCTGCCGGTCAATTTGGAGCCGTTGTTTGGTGGTCAGTTTCGTGGTCATTTGAGACAGGAATGTAAAGCAAAGGGAACAGATGCTGGACGAATCAAGAGACAACCCGATGCGGCGTTAGGATGAAGCGGCAGGTGTCCGGCTCAAGCCGACTCTGCACTCCGTTTCGTCGCATGCGGCAAGGGCCTGGTGTTCGAACTCGCGGTAAGTCGTCAGGCGGTCCATGAGCAAGTCAAAATCGACCAGATGCCCGTCAAACTCCGGCCCATCCACACAAGCGAACTTGGTCTCGCCGCCCACCGCCACCCGGCAGCCGCCGCACATGCCGGTGCCATCGACCATCACCGGGTTGAGAGAAACAATCGTCCGCACATTAAGCGCACGGGTTAGGTTCACCACCGCGCGCATCATCGGAACGGGGCCGACGGCATAGACCATATCAATCTTGCTCGCGGCAAGCGCGTCTTTAGCCGCGTCGGTGACGAATCCGTGCCGGCCATAGCTCCCATCGTCGGTGCAGACGGTGACCTCTCCCAACCGCCGCAATTCCTCTTCAAAAATCACCCATTCCCGGGAGCGCCCGCCGATGATGCTCAGCACCGAGACGCCTCGGCGGTGCAAGGCTTGGGCAATCGGATGCACGACCGCCGTGCCCACACCACCCCCGATGCACAGTGCTTGGCCGGAGTCGATCAGCATCGTCGGGTGCCCCAGCGGCCCGGCGATATCCGTGATGGCCTCGCCCGGCTCCAGCGCCACCAGTTCACGCGTGCTCTTTCCCACCGCCTGGATGACCAGCGTTATCGTGCCGCCCGCCGGATCGCCATCGGCAATCGTCAGTGGAATCCGTTCCGCCCCTTCTCCGCGCCGCACAATGACAAATTGGCCCGCCTGGCGGATCTCGGCGATGCGGGGCGCCTCAACATCCAGCCGTGTGACGTTGGGACTCAATTGGGCTTTGGCAACAATTCTATGCATGAAATTCATTCCGGTCCGGGCGGCGAGGCGTTGAGTTGGCCAAAGACCTCCACCAGCCCGCATTCAAGCTCATAAAGCTTATAAAATGATGGTGATAAGTCGGCGCGAAGTCAACCTTTTCGCGTGGCATGCGCGACCAAAGAGGAAACCCGTTGCCGCCTATGCCATTATTTCGGATTTCGAGCTTCCTCTAAAACTTGGCAAGCACAGCTTTTGGAGGCATGATATGCCCTTCTATGGCATCCGGTCGCAGGCAGTATCCATTTCACCTGATTGAACCCAAATGGCAGCGCCTTTGGGGGGAACAGCAGACTTTTCGCGCGTGGAATCCGGGCGAAGCGGTTCCGCGCGAGCATCCCTTTGCTCAACGTCACCGCAACGTCGAGCCGGCAACACTGCCGAAGTTTTACATCCTGGATATGTTTCCCTATCCCTCCGGGGCCGGGCTGCATGTGGGCCATCCGGAGGGCTACACCGCCACGGACATCCTCGCCCGCTACCGGCGCGCCCGGGGTTTTCATGTGCTCCACCCCATGGGCTGGGATGCCTTCGGGTTGCCGGCGGAGCAATACGCCATCAAGACCGGTCAGCACCCGCGCCAGACAACCGAAGAGAACATCGCCACCTTCAAGCGCCAAATCCAATCGCTGGGGTTCAGCTATGATTGGTCGCGCGAACTCGACACCACGGACCCGGCTTATTTCAAATGGACACAGTGGATCTTTCTCAAGATGTATCACTCGTGGTTCAATCCCGCCACCAACAAAGCCGAGCCGATTGAGAGCCTGCCTTATCCTCCGGAACTCCAGGGCGCTCAGGGGCCTGCCTCGGCGGAGTTGGAGGCCAGGCGCCGCGCCTACCGCGACTCCAAGCGATTGGCTTATGTCACGGAGGCGCCGGTGTGGTGGTGCGAGCAACTGGGAACTGTCCTTGCCAACGAAGAGGTGGTGGACGGCAAGAGCGAAGTGGGCGGCTTTCCGGTGGCCCGCCGTCCGATGCGCCAATGGATGCTGCGGATAACAGCCTACGCCGAACGGCTCCTGGAGGGCCTGGAGGGCATTGACTGGAGCGAGTCGCTCAAGGAGATGCAGCGAAACTGGATCGGGCGCTCGGAAGGGGCCGAAGTGGATTTTGAGATAGCGGACCCGCCGCCGGCACTCACTGAGGAGGACAGCAAGATCCGCGTCTTTACGACTCGGCCAGACACGCTCTTCGGCGCGACCTACATGGTCCTGGCGCCCGAACACAAACTGGTGGACCTGGTGACATCGAAGGAACAAAGGTCTGCGGTGGAGGCTTACCGGGAGGGGGTTGCCAAGAAGTCGGATCTGGAGCGGACGGAGTTGGCCAAGGAGAAGACTGGCGTGTTTACCGGGGCTTACGCCGTCAACCCGGTCAATCGGAAGAGAATTCCGATCTGGATTGCGGACTATGTTCTCATCTCCTATGGCACCGGGGCGATTATGGCCGTGCCGGGGCACGACACGCGGGATTACGAGTTTGCGACCAAGTTCAATCTGCCTATTGTAGAGGTAGTCCAACCACCCGAGGGAAAAGACTGGCGCGGGTTTGTCGATGATGGGGTGTCGGTCAATTCGGCTAACGCGGAGATTTCGCTCAATGGTTTGGCCACGCCCGAAGCCAAGAGAAAGATTATCGCGTGGCTGGAGGCCAAGGGTCTTGGCACGAAAACGATCAACTATAAGCTGCGGGACTGGCTTTTCAGCCGGCAACGGTATTGGGGC
Organism: Limisphaerales bacterium; assembly: GCA_046703605.1. GTDB lineage: Bacteria > Verrucomicrobiota > Verrucomicrobiia > Limisphaerales > UBA8199 > JAJYHY01. The sequence goes on along the minus strand of JBJKSV010000205.1, from coordinate 503 downwards.
GAGCCCTTTCCCATTATTTGGAAAACCGGCCCTGACGGGCTGGCCTACCATGAGGCATTGCCGGAGTCTGCCCTGCCCGTGCTGCCGCCTCCATTGGAAGATTACAAGCCGACCCCGGACGGCCAGCCACCGTTGGCCCGCGCGCGGGATTGGGTTGAATTGCCTGATGGCTCCCGGCGCGAAACGAACACCATGCCGCAATGGGCGGGGAGTTGCTGGTATTACCTGAGATATCTCGACCCGGGGAATACCGATTGTTTTGTGAAGCCGTCCGCCGAGAGGTATTGGATGGGAAGTTTCCAGGGCGCACCCGGCCGCGGCAAGGACGCCCCTTCGGGCGTCGATCTCTATGTCGGCGGGACCGAACACGCCGTCCTTCACCTTCTTTACGCGCGGTTCTGGCACAAGGTCCTTTTCGATCTTGGCTGTGTCTCCAGCCCGGAACCGTTCTATCGGCTGGTGAATCAGGGCCTGATCCTGGGTGAAGACGGCCAGAAGATGTC
>JBJKSV010000204.1:0-4785 GCA_046703605.1 Limisphaerales bacterium | reverse complement strand
TCGAGGAAGCGGGGATTGCCATGGCAAATGAAGAACTGGCTTCCGGCGGAATCCGGGTCCTGGGACCTGGCCATTGAAAGCACGCCGCGATCATGATGGCGGTCGTTGAATTCGGCCTTTACCTGGTAACCGGGTCCGCCGGTGCCCCAGCGCCCCTCCTGGTTAAGGTCTTTGGTCAAGGGATCACCACCCTGGATCATGAAATCGCGGATGACACGGTGGAAACAGGTTCCGTCGTAAAAGCCCTGTTGGGCAAGCTTCTTGAAATTCTCGACCGTCTTGGGCGCCACCTCAGGCCAGAATTCCACGACCATCTCGCCTTCACTCGTTTGAATTACCGCTACATCAGTCATAATTGTTTGTTGGTTGGAGGAAGTCATTTCACTTGGTTGGCCGGGACAATGCGGATGCTGACCACATCGACACGCTGAACGGGCCGGCTGTTTTCGCCACCTGCGGGACGGACCGGCACATTGGCGATCTTGTCCAAAACGTCGTATCCCTTGATTAGCTTGCCGAAATCGGTGTACTTGCCATCCAGAAAGCCGTCGTCAGCCTGGCAGATGAAAAACTGCGAGCCGGCGCTGTTGGCGAATTGCGGGCGGGGCGGTTGGCCGTAGCGTTCGAGGGGGTCGCCGTTGCGGGCCATGGAGATGACGCCTCGCGCGTGGTGCCGGTCGCTGAACTCGGCGTCGATATGGTAGCCGGGGCCTCCGCTTCCCCACTCGGCCTCTTTGGAGGGGTCTTTGGTCAAGGGATCGCCGCCCTGGATCATGAACCCCTTGACCACGCGATGAAAGCAGGTGCCATCGTAAAAGCCCTGGCGGGCGAGTTTCTTGAAATTCGCCACAGTCTTGGGGGCCACGTCCGGCCAAAAGCCGACCACCATTTCGCCCATGCTGGTCTTAATTACGGCCACCTCGTTGGTCCCGCTCAACGCGTTTTGGGGATCGTCCGCGCTGGCGCTGCCGGACGAACTTGTTGATTGCTCCTTAACCGCGGCGTTCGTGTCTGGCGCCGTCTCTGTTGCTTCCTTGTTGCCGCCCTGGGCGCAGGCAACCAAAAGGCCCGCAGCCAGCATCAGCACGCTGCTTATCTTCAATACTCTCATAAAGACCGACAATGTTCCATGCCGGGTGCGTGTTGTCACGCGGGAACTAAGCCGCTTCGGTGCTGGGGGTAGCGTAGGCGCGGGCCTGGACTTCGAGGAAACTGTGAAAGAAGAGGGCGTTGTCGGCGACGGCCTTTTCGATGAGTTGCTGGAGCAGGAAGAGTTCGGAGCTGTTGATGACGGCATGGACACTCTGCTGGAAGGCCTGCATCGGAGTAAAGGTTTGGAAGGAATCGCCGATGAGAATGACCGTGGCCTGGCGGCGCTGGGCCATGGACATGGTTTGCAGCGCGCGCAAGGTGAGGTTCTCGGCCAGGGTGGTGGCGGCGAACAGTTCCTCAACGATAACCACCTGGTAACGCACCTGGTTGAACCGGATGAGAAAATCGCCGTGAGTGGCGGCGGTATGGACTTTGAAGCCGAGCGCGTTGAGAGCGGTTTTGGCGGCCTCAAGCCATTCCGGATTCGAGAAGGCAAGGAGGGCCGGTTTGTCAGTGGCGCTGATGAAATCGAAGGTTGCAGGCATAGGCTTATTTGAGGCGAAGCTTGATCGAGGAGGCGGGGGATTCACCGTTGGGAGCGTCCGGCCGGACCTTCATGCGAAGTGAATTCATCGTGGAGGTGTGCTCTCCGCGGGCCTTCCTGATCTGGTCGATGCCGCGCATGACCGGCCCGCGTTTGGTGCAGTAAAGCACGGCGGTTTCCTCGGTAATCTCGCCGGCCTCGAAGGCCTCCAGCGCGGAAAAGTCGAAGGTGCGCCAGCCAAAGGGCTGGCTGGCTTCGGTGATTTCGTAAAAGCTCTTGCCTTCGCTCTCGCCTAAGCGGATGGCTTCTTGCACACGCAGGTTGCTGCCCATAATCTCCAGGAGGGCAAACCGCCCGCCCCCCACTTTGGGGACAAGGCGCTGGCTGATGACCCACCGCAGGGTGTCGGCCAGGCGGGCGCGAAGTTGCTCCTGCTCGTCGGTTTCAAACATGCCAAGAATGCGGTTGATGGTTTGGCCGGCGTCGATCGTGTGCAGGGTGCTCAGCACCAAGTGGCCGGTCTCGGCGGCGCTCAGCGCGATCTTGACGGTTTCGCGGTCGCGCATCTCACCCACCAGGATGACCTTAGGGGCCTGGCGCAGAGCGGCTCGCAAGCCGACAGCGAAGCTGTCGAAGTCAGTGCCCAATTCGCGCTGGTTAAAGGTGGCTTTGTCATGGGTGTGGACGAACTCGACAGGGTCCTCAAGGGTGATGATGTGGACTGGCTTTATATGGTTGATCATGTTCAGGATGGCCGCCAAGGTGGTGGACTTGCCTGAACCGGTGGCGCCGGTGACCAGCACTAAGCCGGTCTGTTCGGCCGGGATCTGCTTGATGATCTCCGGAAATCCGAGCGTGTCCAACGTCGGAATATCGGTATTGAGCTTGCGCAGGACGATGGAATAGCTGCCGCGTTGGGAGAAGACATTGATACGGAACCGGGCGCGGTCGGTCAGGGTGTAGGCCGTATCGCAGGAGCCGTGGCGCAGCAGGTCGGCGATGTGCCATTGGTTATCCCCAATGAGATTCAAGGCGATCATCTCGGTCTGAAACGGGGTGAGCCTTTCGATAGACGGGTCGCACTTGACGGGCTTGAGCTCTCCGAAGGATTCGACCTGAAGCGGTTTGTCGACGGTGAAGATCAGGTCGGACACGTCGGGCTGGGAGTCCAGCATCGTCGTCAGGAGGTAGTCGAGTTCGGGCCGGCGCATAGCGAGTGGAGAAGTGGATTAGTGGATTAGTGGGGCTCGGCACCGCAGCCGCAACCCTGCGCTGCTCGGGCTGGTGGTGGTTGTCATGTCTCATCCTCCTCAGGCGGGTGGGGCATAAAGGGTCTGAATTTCTTCTTGTCGATGGCTTTATCGTAGGCCTCTTCGGGGGCGATGCGTTTCATCCGCAAATGCTCCATGATGGCGTCGTCCAGCGGCTGGTTGCCCAGCTTTTTGCCGACCTGGATCATGCCGGGGATCTGGTGGGTCTTACCCTCGCGGACGAGGTTGGCAATGGCGGTGGTGAAGACGAGGATTTCCAGGGCGGCGACGCGGCCCTTCTTATCGATGCGCTTGAAGAGATTTTGCGCCACCACACCTTTGAGAGCCTCAGAGAGGGTGGCGCGAATTTTGTTTTGCTGGTCGGCGGGGAAAACGTCGATGATGCGGTCCACGGTCTTGGCGGCACTGGGGGTGTGCAGGGTACCAAAGACAAGATGGCCGGTGCTGGCAGCCACCAGCGCCAGTTCGATTGTCTCCAAGTCGCGCAACTCTCCCACCAGGATGATGTCGGGGTCTTCCCGGAGAGCACCCCGCAGCGCCGCGGAAAAGGACTTCGTATGCACGCCCACCTCGCGGTGGTTGACGAGGCAGTTTTTGCTTTCGTGGACAAACTCGATGGGGTCCTCGACTGTGATGACATGGTCCTTCCGGTTCTTGTTCGCGTAATCGACCATCGCCGCCAGCGTGGTCGATTTGCCCGACCCGGTCGGGCCGGTGACCACGACCAACCCGCGATGGAGCATGGCAAATTTCTTGAGGACGGGTGGCAAGGGGGCGTCAAAGCTTTCAAAATCCTCAAATGACAAGACTTTGCTCGGGATTTGGCGGAACACGGCGGCGATGCCGTATTTCTGGTTGAAGAAATTGGCGCGAAATCGGGAGACTTTCGGGATCTCGTAACCGAAATCGACGTCCCCCGTTTCTTCAAACACCTTGATTTTGAACTCGGGGGCTATTTCGTAAAGCATCTTCTTGAGTTCGTCGTTGTCCATCGGAGGGTGGTCCACGCGTTGCAACTCGCCGTTGATGCGCAACATCGGATTGTTGCCCGAAGAGAGGTGCAGGTCGGATGCCTTCTGCTCGAACATCAGGTTAAAGAATGCGTCGATTTTCGCCATAAATGCGCTATGCTTCTGGCTTTGTTAGCTAAATCCGCACCATCGACCCAGGATTGAACCAACTAAGACGCAAAATCGCGGAAGAAATCGGGGCGCAAGGGGTAATCCCTTTCGCCCGGTTCATGGAGCTCGCCCTCCACTGTCCTGTTTATGGGTACTACGAGACTCAGAAAGAGACGATTGGCCGGCGTGGAGATTATTACACCAGTGTGAGTGTCGGCGGCCTCTTTGGAGAAATGCTGGCCTTCCAATTCGGCTTGTGGCTCGATGAAGACGGGCCGCAGTTGGTTGAAGCGGGGGCGCACACGGGCTGTATGGCCCGCGACCTCCTGCGGTGGTTTCGAGAGCATCGCCGGGACCTGTTCGAGGGTATTGAATACTGGATTATCGAACCGTCCCCCCGACGTCGTCAGTGGCAAGAGGAAACCCTCGCGGAGTTTGCCGGACGCGGTTTCTGGGCGGCTGAAGTGGACGGCGTGGGAGACCCTTCCATCTCGGGCGCCCCCTGCCCTTCCGGGCGCATACGCGGCATCGTCTTTTCCAATGAACTGATCGACAGCTTTCCTGTTCATCGGTTGGGCTGGGACGCGCGTGAGCAAGCCTGGTTCGAATGGGGGGTGCGCGCGGAGAAGAGGGAATTCGCCTGGGCCAAAATGCCTGTCTCCGACTCCAGCCCACTTTTGTCTTTTATTGGCCAGTCTCTTGCCACCCTAAATCGAACCACGAGAGATCGGCATCCTCGTTTGGCCCAGGGCACGGC
>JBJKSV010000203.1:0-6163 GCA_046703605.1 Limisphaerales bacterium | reverse complement strand
CCCTACATTTATGAGGTCCCCAATATCCGTGTCAGACAATCGGGCGTGAACATTGATGCCGGTTCCGCCCGCGCTTTCCGCGCCCCCGGCCACCCGCCGGCCTCCTTCGGGATGGAATCGATCATGGACGAACTGGCCGTCAAGCTGAACATCGATCCCCTCGAACTGCGGCTACGCAATGATCCCTCCGAAATCCGCCGCAAGGAATATCGCCTGGGGGCCGAGCGGTTCGGTTGGAAACAGAAGTACAGAAAACCAGGCAGTTCGCCCGGTCCGCTCAAGACTGGCGTCGGGTGCGCGGGTGCGACGTGGGGCGGCGGCGGTCATGGCACCCATGCGGAGGCGCAGATTAACCCCGATTCGAGCATCGAGTTGCGTTGTGGCACACAGGATCTGGGTACGGGTACTTACACGCTCATCGCGGTGGTGGCGGCGGACCTACTTGGCCTCAAGCCGGAGCAGATTACGGTGCGCATTGGGGATACGCGTTATCCTCCTTCGGGCGGCAGCGGCGGGAGCACGACGGCGGCGTCAGTCTCACCGGCTATTTACGACGTCTGCATGAACGCCCTGCGACAACTCCAGGAAAAGTCAGGTATCACCGATGCTCGCGGAGCCAACTGGTCTGCGGCCTGCAAGAAGCTCGGCATTGAACCACTCATTGTCTCAGGCCAATGGCAGCGCGGCCTTTCCTCCAGCGGCGCCGGGGGCGTCCAATTCGCCGAAGTGCAGGTGGATACGGAGACCGGGTTCGTGAAGGTGAAGAAGGTCACCTGTATTCAGGATGGGGGGATGTTCGTCAACGAGCTTACCGCCGAAAGCCAGGTCAACGGCGGCATTCTCATGGGGATGGGCTACGCCCTTTACGAAGGACGCGTCATGGACCACACCTCGGGCGTCGTGCTCAATCCTAATTTCGAGACATATAAACTCACGGGCCTGGCCGACGCTCCCGAGATCGATGTCGTGCTCGTGGACATGCCCGAGAGGGGCGTCATCGGCATCGGCGAACCGGTCACCATTCCGACCGCCGCGGCCATTGCCAATGCCGTGGCTAACGCTCTGGGCGTGCGCGTTAGCAGCTTGCCGATCACTCCGGCCAAGGTGCTTGCCGCCCTGGGCAAGGTCAAACCTATCGCGTGAGAGTCATCCGTTGTTGAATTATGAAGGCTTTTCAGTTCGTCACTGCAACTTCTCCTGATCACGCCCGGGACCTGCTCGGCAACAACGGGCGATTCCTAGGCGGCGGCATCGACTTGCTGGGTGAGATGAAGGAGTTCATCGCGCAGCCGGACATGCTGGTCGATGTCAAGGCATTGCCCAACTTGCATCGGATCGACGAGACCGATAAAAACTGGAACCTCGGCGCCAACGTCACGGTTGCCGAACTCGAGGACCATTCCGACCTCCGTAGAGTGTTCCCCGGCCTGCAGCAAGCCGCGGCGGAAGTCGGTTCGCGTCAGATCCGTAATGTCGCCACGCTGGGCGGCAACCTTGCGCAGCATTCTCGCTGCTGGTATTACCGCCAACGCGACGTGCATTGCCTCAAGAAAGGCGGCGACATGTGTTACGCCCGCCACGGAGATAACCGCTACCACAGCCTTTTCACCGGAAACACCTGCATCAGCCCCGTCGTTTCCAACCTGGCGATTGCCCTGGCCGCCCTCAACGCCACGGTCATCGTGCAGCGCGGCCCCAACAACCTTGCGCGCATGAGCATCGCCGACCTTTACGCCCGGGCCTGGGAAAATCCCACTTCCCAAAACTCGCTCGACCCGGGCGACCTTATCCTCAAAGTCGAGTTGCCCGTCCAGAACCGGCGCAGCGCCTACCTCCAGGTCAGCGATAAATCCGCCTTTGACTGGGCCCTGGTCAGTTGCGCCTCCGCTGCCAGAATCGAGGCCGGGAAGATCCACCAGGCCCGAGTCGTCCTGGGAGCGATCGCCAATGTCCCCTACCAGGTCCAGGCCGCCAACCAGTTTCTTGAAGGCAAGGCCCTCGACGAGGATACCGCCAACAAGGCCGCAGACCTCATCCTCGAAAACGCCGAACCTCATTCCGACAACGGCTACAAACTGCCTATCGCGCGAGCCTTAATCCGGCGTACTCTCCTTCAACTCAAAGCGTGATTATGACCCAGACGCCTCCCTGCAAATTTCTGCGCACCAAGAAAATGTTCATTCCGGCCCTGGCCGGCGAGAATGCCGGCACGGATGACGATTTCCGGGACTCCCCTCACTGTTGGTGCAATCGCACCCTTACCGAGGTCGGCCCCGACGACCAACCGGTGGGCCGCCAGGCCTGCCGTGCCGCACGAGCCTGCTTCCAAGAATGAGCTGAATCTCGCCGCACGGGAAGTGCGGGAGGCCGCATGGCCGCATTTCTCATTGAGCATTAGACATTTATCATTGGCCATTGGGGCGCACCTCAATGCCGAATGATCAATGCCTAATGCGCAATGCTCAATGGCACGGAGTGGGGCTCTAGCAACTTTTCATGGGTTTATTAGCGTGAATTAGCGGCTTAAGCGCTGAGGCGCTCGCTAGTGCATGCAGTAGCAAGGAAACCGTGAAACCTGAGTCCTATCTCCCCAGTTCCGTGCCGCCCTGGGCGCCTCACGTTTCACGCCCCTAGTTGGCCCGCCCGAAAAAGGTCTGCCTCAGTGAGCCGCGCTCGGTGCGGACGACAGCGCCGATTCCGACATTATGCCGTTTGAACCAGCCTTGCTTGGTCTCCAGCACAAATTGGATTTGGTCGGAGGCAGCGATAACGGAGTTCGTGTCCAGCGGTTTTAGCTTGTGGATTTCCTGAATGACTCCATCTGGATCAATGTAAGCGGCGGATAAAGGCAGAATTGTGTTCTTCATCCAGAAAGCGACTTGCTGAGGTTGCGGGAATACAAAGAGCATCGCCTCGTTCTCGGCCATGTTGGTCCGGAACATCATTCCGGTCATCTCCTGTTTTTCGGTCAAAGCCAGCTCGGTTTTCAACTGTTCGGCGCCCAACCAGAGCATCATCGTTGGCAGCTTAGCCTGCGCGTGGCGGGGCTCAATCGGGTCGGTCGTGGATGCGGAGGCCTGCGCCGGCTTGGGCGGAGGCTGCTCGTGGCAGCCGGCGCACAGCGCCAGCGCCAGCAGGAGAACCATTGGAGCCAGTTTACACATCGGGTCTCAGCTTGGGCCAAGACGCGCGCATTTTCAACTCCTGAAATCAGCCTGCTGGTTATGACCCTGCGATCTGAGAATTGCTGTCTTGAAATCCCGGTTCGCGCGGTTCATGCTCGCCGGCATGAAGCGCGTGACACGAATTGCAGCAATTGAGACTGATTCTATGAACGCTTTTCCTTGCCCCACTCCTGCGCCTGGTAAACAGCCGTATTCCAAATCCGCCACCCATACGCCCGGCGCTTCTCAGGCCTCCTGGTCGCGCCGCCGATTCCTGCGCGCGGCTGCCATGACCGCGATCGGAGCGCCCTTTCTGCTCTCTTCGCGTGCGGCCTTCGCCCGGCCGCGGGTCATCCCGCCCGATGGCAAGCTCCATCATGCCTGCATTGGTGTTGGCGGAATGGGCTGGAACGACCTTCACAATTTCCTGGACCACAAACGGGTCGAGATTGTCGCCCTGTGCGATGTCGATTCAAGCCATCTGGAGCAGGCGGCCAAGGTCGTTCCCGGCGCTCGACTCTATGGCGACTGGCGGGAATTGCTTGAAAAAGAAGGGGACGCTATCGACTCGGTCAATGTGGCGGTGCCCGACCATACACATTTCTCGATTGCGTATAGCGCCGTCCAACGCGGCAAGCATGTCTATTGCCAGAAGCCGATGTGCCATGACGTCCTTGAGGTGCGCACATTGACCGAGGCGGCGGCCAAGGCGGGGGTGGTGACGCAACTCGGCACTCAGTTTGCCGCAACCGTCCACGAGCGCACCGCCGTTTTGTGGCTCAAGCAGGGGCGCATTGGCAAGATCCAGCACGCCTATCTTTGTTCAAACCGGCCCGGCGCGGTCGAGACCTACCGCCTCAAAGGCCCGCGCCCGGCCCACGGAGAGCCGCCGCCCAAGAACCTCAACTGGGATCACTGGATTGGCACCGCGCCCTTCCGGCCTTACGTTCCAGACATCTATCACCCGACGAAATGGCGCGCCTGGCAGGATTTCGGCACGGGCTGGTCCGGGGACATTGGCTGCCACATCTTCGACCCGGTTTGGAAGGGCCTGGACATGAAACCGTGCCTTACCGTGACAGCCGAGGTGCAGGAATCCTGGAAAGACTCACCCGCCCGCCGCGCCGACACCTGGCCCCAAGCCGACCACATCACTTGGACTTTCCCGGCCAACGACAAGATCCAAGGCGACAGCCTCGTCCTCGAATGGTTCGACGGCGCCTTCTACCCTCCGCGGCACATTCGCGAGCTGTATTCCAAGGACCTCACCGAGTATCCGCCCGAATCGTCGATGCTCATCGGGACCGAAGGCGCCCTGCTCATCCCGTTGGGAATGCCCCCTCAGTTGCTTCCCGAAGTGAAGTTTCAAGGCGTTAAGCGGCCCAAACTCCGCGAGGAAAATCACTATCACCTTTTTGCCGATGCGTGTCTGGGCGGGCCGCCGACCCAATCGCTCTTCGCCCGAACCGGCCCCATGACCGAGTCAATCCTGCTGGGCACCGTAGCCATCCGCCTACCCGGAGAGAAGCTGGCATGGGACACCGCGGCAATGAAGGTCACGAACAACGAGGAAGCCAACCGCTACTTGCGGCGGACCTACCGTCAGGGATGGCGCCTCGCAGAATTCTAAGAACTAGTCGCGGCGCAGTTTTGCGAGCAGGCGCAGAAGTTCGAGATAAAGCCAGACCAGGGTGATCATCAGGGCCATGCCGCTGTACCACTCCATGTATTTGGGCGAGCCGCTATTGACGTTTTGCTCGATGACAGCGAAATCAATCAGCAGATTGAAGGCCGCGATGCCGACGATGACCAGGCTGATGCCGATGCCGATGGGGCCGGTCTGGTTGATATAAGGCATATTCCATCCAAAGAGGTTGAGCACCATATCGACCATATACACGAGGAAGACAGCGGCCGTTGCCACCAGCACTCCCTTCACCAACCGGTCTGTCACCCGGATGGTGCGGGTTGCGTAGAGCATCAGCATCAGGCCGAGGACGCCAAAGGTCAGCAGGATGGCGTTCGTCACGATGCCGTGAAACCGGGGCTGCATCTCGAAGACCTGGGAAATTGCCCCAAGGGCCAGGCCCTCCAATCCGGCGTAAATCGGCGCCGAAATAGGGGTGGTCGCCGGTTTGAACATACCGACCAGGCAGGAGATGAGTCCACCGACCATCCCGACGAGCATGAAAAGGGTTCGGAATTCGGGATGCGTCCAGGCAAACGCCCCGGTTGCAAAGCACACCAGCAACAAGATCCCGGTCTTGTTAATGACGCCTTGCAGCGTCATCGAGTCTGTCAGGCCCCAACCACGGGAGAAGGTGTCGCTACGTTTGAGCAGCGGATTTGACGTTTCCATATTCAATCTATAAGTCCCTAAATCAATACTGCCTTTCGGCCCAAAGTGCAATGCCAACCACGAATGGAAGGAGAAAGAGGAAATCGCTCCCGCAACCGCAGTCAAGCCCGGCAGGAGGCGATAGTGCTACCAGAGCACAGTAACGTCCGGGTACTTGGCGATGAGCGGGTCGGGAGTCACCAGGGTTAAGTGATGCTCTTTGGCGCTGGCGATCAGCAAGCGGTCGAAGGGGTCGTGGTGGATGCGGGGAAGGAGGGTGGCGCGAGCGGCGATAGCCGAAGAAACTGGCAACTCGCGCAGCCCATGCCGCTGCAGTACGCCGGCGAACCATTCATCGACGGGGCTGGGCAGCCGCAACTTTCGCGCCGCGGCTTTTTGGCCCACCTCGTAAGCGGAAATGGCCGATGCAAACAGCCCGAGGGACGCCTCTGTCATAGCGCGCTTCGCCCTCGCCGAGATAGCTGAAGGGTCTGACTCCAGCCACAGCAAGACACAGGTGTCGAGCAATATCACCGGCACTCCTCCGGCCAATCTTCCTCGGTGGCCAGCTCGGTGGGGTCGAAGCCTGGAGCCAAGACTACCCTAAGGGCGGGGGCGGGCGTGAACTGGATACGCGATACCGGAACTGCTCTCATCTCAG
>JBJKSV010000202.1:0-5971 GCA_046703605.1 Limisphaerales bacterium | reverse complement strand
TCAGCTCCATCTGTGGGCAGACCTCGACCGAAGCCCCCCGCGACTCAACCGAGGCCGAACAATTCGCCGAGGAACCATCTCAACAGCCTGCAGGCGCGGCCTGTGACAGCCGCCAGTAATGCTGTATCCCCGATCTTCTACTGCCCAGGCACTTGCGCCGCGCGGTAAAAGATGCGGGAGCTGCCGCCCCCAGCCGGCACTGTTTGGACCACATTCGTCATGGTCAGGCTCCGCTCGATTTGCCAATTGGCGGAGTCCAGGTTGGTGCTGGACAGTATCTGGTAATGCTCTCCCGGATTGCCGTAGAGGGTGAGCATCCGGCTGCCACCGGCCCCCAACCAGGCATCCAGAAGCGGCTCAGGCCCGTTCACAACCTCCCGCCCGGCCTGGCCCACGGCGTTGCCGGCCAGCCTGCCACTGGATTCGGTCCCGGCAACGTTGGTCACTGCCAGCGAGACAAAGCCCGAGGAACCCGGCAGGGCATCAAAACAGAGGGAACCGACAGTAGTCGGGCCTTCCAGCGGTTGGCCCGGCTTGGTCGTGAATTCAAACCGGGTATGGGACAAGTCAAGGACCTGGATAGCGGGTGTGGCCACAACCGGGTAGGTCGCCGAGACGCTCCAGTTTCCAAACCGGTTTGCCGGGTAGGCCAGTGTGAAGCTGAGATTGGTCAGGGCGACGGTGGTCAAAAGGCTGACCGGCACGCAGGCCCGCTGGCCGCTCTGGACAACCGTCGAGCCGACTCCAACCTGAACGCAGTCACCCACCGTGACATAGAAGAGCATCGAGTTGGTCGCCGCGGGATTGTCGCTGGAACTGACCCGCACCTCGATGAGGTTGGTGCTGCTGCCCTGGAGACATTGAGGCGCCCAGGTGAAGACACCGGTCTGGGGGTCGATGGAGGCGCCGACGGGGGCGCTTGGACCGAGGCTGAAGGTCAGGGCCGGTGCGGGCACATCGGCATCGGAGACGGCATTGGAGATAGCGAGCGTGGCGCCCACGCGCACAATTTGGTCGGGCACGGGCGCAATGACGGGCGAACTGGCAAGCGAGGTGGCCGTATCCGGCCCCGAATGCGGGGCTTCGGTGTTGCCGGCGTTATCCTGGGCGGTGCTGTAGAAGGCGTATGTGTGGCCGAACTCTCCGGTGAACTGGGCGGAGTTGGAGTTTGTGCCGTCGAGCCAGATTTGGTAAGGGCCGCCGTTGTCCGAGAAGGCAATCGTGTAATTGCCCACGCCGGAGCCGCCTTTGTCATCTGTGCCGGACCAGGAAACGGGGAATATGGCGGTGTCAAGCACCGAAGGCAAAGCGGCAACCGAACTCGTGGGTGGCAGGGCATCGACGGTATTGGTCGTCGGATTCGTGCGCAGGGCAGGATTGGTGTCGAACACGATGCTGGCCTGGTTGGTGATTACCGTGCCTGTGGGCGCTCCCGCCGCCGGCCGGATCGTGAAGTTCACGTGGCCTGCGCCGATGTTGTTGGTGGTGTTCGGGGGCAGGATGCCTTCCTGCGTCCCCGTAACTAGCTCGCCGGTGTTCAAGTCAATGGCGTTCATCGTCCAGAACAGGCTGTGGTGCTGCACATCGACACCCGCCGTAACGTCCGCCACCACATTGGGCGGATTGGGCGGCGGCAAGGCGATTCGGGTCTGATAATAGGTGCGGTTTGGCGGCACAGAAATATTGGTGTTTCCAATGACGATGTCGCCGACACGGAAGCTGCGAATATCCAGGCTCGGATCCAGCGGGTCGGTTATCGTGACCTGCCGGGCGTAAGCCAACGCATTGGACGTGTTTTCAAAGTAAATCGTGTACGGCCAGGGGGCCTGAGATCCGGCAAAGCCCGCCGCCGAGTAGCCGGGCGGCCCCTCCTTTTCGTTGGGGTCTCGCGGCCAGAACGGATGCACCCACCAGGGAGGAGGTGGGCAATTCTTGCAGAAGTAGTCCGTTATCGCGAATACCGCCGTCGTAACGATCTTGGTAGCGATAATCGTGGCCGCACACCCAAGCCCCGCCGTTTCTATCGTGGCGATGCACAGCACCACCTTGATGACCGTGCGAACCGCCATAAGCTCCTTGAAGATGGTTACGGCGTAGCAAAGGTCACATCCCGCGGACTTCGGAGACCTATCCTTATCCAGAATTCCAAACGTCGAGGCAGCCGCCGAAGCCGGAGGCAGCGAGTTCACATCACTAGAATCGAGGATGTTCACCGATTCCAAGGCCTGGGCGACAAATTGGTCCCAGGTCCCGGGGTCAGCCAACGCGGCAGCTACCACTGGAGGAACAACAAGTGAATTCGTGCTAATAACACCCTGGCTGTTTGTAGCGGTATAAGTCAGCGCGTCCGGTGAGGATAGGAGCAAATCGCGCAAGGCCGCGGCGCCATCGGCTACTTGCTGCAGGAAATCTTGCCGTGAGTGGGCAGACGGCATCACATAAACGCCAAAATCATTGGAGCCGAAGTCCGAAACGGTGAAAGAGAAGCTGAGCGACGCCCCAGGAGCGAGATTTCGCGCCATGAATCCCCCGCCGCCTGCCGAATTATCCGACAACGAGCTGTCGGTAACAAAGGCATCTTGGGGCGCCATCAAGTGGATCGGCAACTGCTGATCCAGCAGCACCGCCACCGAAACGTACGGTATATCAACGTTGCCCGCATTGACGACCGCGCCCGCCCACGTGAACGGCAACCCAACACGTGGATGGAGATTGATGTCCCCGGCAACGACTCGGGCAGCCAGCGGCAGCGCCGTCCCAACGGTCACTGCGTGAGGCGCCGTCGTGGACTGGTTGCCCGGATTGGTCAGGACGACGTCATACGTTCCATGCGTGGCATTGGCAAACTGGAACCGGGCCCTCAGGGAGGTGGCATCGCCGAAGACATTTGTCTCGGCGGCATAGACCGTGTTAGCGGAAACCAACTTCACCGACGCGCCCGGCTGGAATTTCGCGCCTTTGACCGTAATGGTTACCTGCCCGTTATCGCCGATGTTTGTTGGCGAGATGCTGGTGATGGCGAACGGAACAATGCTCGCCTCCAGAGTGTAGCCCAATGGCCCACCCGGCTCGTTGGCGCCTCTTACCATGATATAGTACCAACCGGACTGCGTCGTGGGAATCTCGATCTGTTGATTAGGCGAGAGCGCGTCCTGATAAATGAAGTCATAGGCGCCCAGGCTCGGCACCGCTCCAAAGCGGACATAGAGCTCGTTGGCGCTGTTGGGCAAGGCGCCCCTAAGAGTCACGCTCACCGTTTGTCCAACTGGGCAATTGACCTTGTAGAACTGGGCGTCGCCCGTGCGGAGCTGATTCGTAACGGGTTGGCCCAGAATCAACACCGGCACATCCACCGCAACCGTTCCGGAAGAAACGGCTACATGACCTGCGGGGCTGGATTCCGGCGCGGTATTGCGGACGTCCGATCGGACAATCGCATGGTACAAGCCGGGATTGAGCGGTGGTACCGCGCCGCTCCAGGAGGCGTTATACGTCCCGGATGCCGCCAGGCCGGTGTGGTCAACGTTTCCTAACAGAGTCGCGTTTAGGTCCCAGACTGTGTTCGTTGATAGATACACCGCATCCGACCATGCATTCACGGTACTATTTGCGCTGACGTTGGAAACCGTCCAGCCGATACTCATCTGATTGCCGGGTGCGATGGCGGACGGGGCCAGCGTCACATTCTCCGGTTCCAAATCGACCGGCAGAGGCAGGGCCACCAGCATGGCGCTTGAGTTCCAGCCGATATGGGACGTGAAATCGGGGCCATCAAAGAAATCGCCATCGATGGCTGCATTAACCAGGATGTACAGTGGTCCCGCTTCGCCAGCAGGCAGCACCACCGAAGCCGAGTTCGTGTAACTCTGGCCGGCGCCCAGGCTCCGGACGCTCTGGGAGCTTCCCAGGTAGTGGGCGCCAGTGAGGTCCGGCGCCTGATCCGAGGAGAGATACAGGGCATCGTGCCAGGAGGTTTGTGGCGTTGGCATGTTGCCTTCGTTGGTAACCACCCATTTCACCGTGATGGGCTGCCCGGCGTATGCGGTGCTCGGAACCTGAACACTCGTGACGTGCAGTTCGGGATAATGCGAGATTGGCACGTAGATCGGCAAGTCGCTGAACGCCACGTTGTTGGTTTCGTTCTGGCACTCCTCGACCGCATTGGTGGTGTCGGCGACCACAACTGCAAAGAACAGGCCATTGATATCAGGCAGTGTAAAGGAGGCCGTTTGGGAGCGGCTTCCTCCGGGAGTCAGGGGGCTCGATTCCGTATGGTAGCCGAGCAGAACGGCGTTGGCCGGGTCCAACGGATAGTTCGCGGACAAATAGATCGCGTCCACCCACGGGGCGTTTGCCACGGCGCTCCCCTCATTGGCTGTGGTCCAGGAGACCGTCATTGTTTGGCCGGCGCTGGCCGTATCCGGCGCCAAGATGTCCTTTATCGTCAAATCAGGGTAGCGCCCGAAGCTGACCGGGAGCGGGTCGGCGGAGCGGCGCGGATTATTGAGCTGACAGGTGGGGGCAATGTTCAGAACGTTATCCACATCGGCCATAACGAAGAGGTAATAGCTGCCCGCGATGCACGCTGGGATTTGAACCACCTGGCTCTGCGTGTAGGCCGCGCCGGTAGCCAGGCCCCCATTGTGGGCAAATTCCCCGACGAGGAGAGCATCCGAACCGAGCGTCGGGGAAAGGGAGGCATAGACCGCGTCGTTCCAGTTGCCGGAGGCGGGACCTGTGCCGGCATTTGTTACAGTCCACTGGACTGTCCAGGGCACGGCGGAGGTGAGGGCGGCGGGCAGGACGAATCGGCTAATCTGCAAACTGGAATGGGGAACAGGGGTGATCTCGACCTGGGCCGGTGAGGTGGCGGTATTGTTGGTATTGCAGGAAACGCCGTTCACAATATTGCTCAGATCGGCGACCGCCGTGGCGTAGTAGGTTCCCCCCAGGCAGGCGGGCACAGTATAAAAACCAGTTTGGGTATAGCTCCCTCCACGAGCGACATCCTGCCGGTTAGTGTAAAGCCCGACCAAGTATGCCTCGCCGGGAGAATAAACGGGCCTGGGCGAGAGAAAGATGCCATCGACCCACGGAGCATTGGTGGTGGCATCTCCGGAGTTCACCACTGTCCACGAAAGGGCCAAAGGCGTCCCGGCCGTGGCGCTGGACCCTGAAGACACGCGAGACACCCCAAGACGGGCAGCGCCATTGGGCAGGATGCGCATTACCCCCGGGGTTGGCAGGTTATTGTTGTCGCGAGTTCCCACTTCGCTCACCTTCTGGCCGCTGTCGGTGACAACCACCGGGAAATAGGAGCCGATGGCGCAGTACGGGATTCTCAGAGATTTTGCGACCGTATAGGAATCGCCCCCTCCCAACGCGCCGTTATGCGCCACATCCGCCACCCAGATGTCCACATTAGTATCCAACGTCCCATCTGGAGAAAGGTAAATGCTATCCACCCAGTTGGTAACGACAGTCGGCCCGCCTCGATTGGAGACCGTCCAGAGCAGGTTAGCAGGGCCTCCCGCCAAAATCGTGGTGGGACCGGTAGCGCTCGCGACGGCAAGATCAGGCGGCGTGGTAGGCACGATGGTCAGCGCGGAGGGCGCCGCCAAGACATTGTTGGCCTTGGTCAGCTCCGAAATGGCATCTCCGGCATCGGCATAAACGAAGAGGTGATACGTGGCACTGGCTTTGCCGGGCCGTATCAAATTTGCCGGGAGAGCGAAACTTTCGCTGTTGGTGTAGCCCTCCCCGATGCCCAGACCACCCCAGTGCGTTATGGTGCCCAGCAGTACGGCTTGTTTGGAATCAAACACACTGTTGGTTGACAGGTAAATACCATCATACCAGGAATCACTGCTTGCGTTCAAGCCATTGTTGACCACTCCCCATTGCACCGTGAGGGGTTGGCCCAGAAAACCCGTCGCAGGCCCGGCGACTCGAGTCACTTCCAGGTCCACCG
>JBJKSV010000201.1:0-4172 GCA_046703605.1 Limisphaerales bacterium | reverse complement strand
AGATTTTGCCTCCGGCACCGTCCTCAAGAGCACTCAGGGTTCTGGCCTGGTGGTGATCTCCAACCCGGTGTTGGGGACCTCCATCACGCTTGACATGCGCGACATGTGGCATCCGAAACGGATTTCCCAAACCGGGGAGGTGGAATATGGCGGACAGGAGGTTTGGATCAACTTCAGCTACGGCAATAACGCGGGAGTTTTCGCGCAACCCTATCGCTCGCTGCAAGCGGCAACATCGGCGTTTGGCTCGGCCTACCCGGCAACCACTTTCAAGATCATGTCAGGCGCCGAGCACGAATCGATCACCCTCAACAAGCCGGTCACCCTGGTTGCCGTTGGTGGGCCGGTGACTATCTACGGCCAGTGACCGCGACAGGCCTGCCAAAGGCTGAAGGTTGGCTTAGCTGGCGAAGCACTTCAGCGTGCGGTTAGCACGACATAATTGCGCTTTCCCTTGCGCAGAAGCAGATGCCTGCCAAAGAGCAGGTCCGTAGCCACAATGGCGTGCTGAGAACTCGTCTGGCGCACGTTATTGACGTAAATGCCGCCGCCTTCGATGTCCTTTCGCGCCTGGCCTTTCGAAGCGCATAGTCCCGTCTCGACGAGCACCTCCACCAGCGGGCGGCCAGCACCCTCAAGCCGGGTCTTCTCGATTTCCTTTACCGGCGCGCCGGTGAGAATCTCGTTGAATGTGGCTTCCGAGACACCGGCCAATTCTCCACCGAAGAGGACCTCGCTGGCGCGGACCGCCTCGTCAGTCGCGCTCGAACCGTGGATCAATTCTGTCATGGCCCGGGCCAGCGCCTTATGAGCGGCCCTCGCGCCTGGATTCTCCTCGTGCTGCTTCCCTAACGCGGCAATCTCCTCCCGGCTCAGGAAGGTGAAGTACTTCAGGTAGCGGATCACGTCCCTGTCCTCGGTCCGAATCCAGAATTGGTAGAACCGATAGACGCTGGTCTTGGAGGAGTCCAACCAGACCGCCCCGGCGGCGGTTTTGCCAAATTTGCTGCCATCGGCATTGGTGATGAGCGGAAGCGTCAGGCCATAGACTGTCCGTCCGAGCTTTTTACGCGTGAGATCGATGCCGGCGGTGATGTTGCCCCATTGATCGTTGCCTCCGATCTGGAGCTCGCAGTCATGTTCGCGGCACAGGATATAAAAATCGAAGGCCTGGAGCAGCATGTAGCTGAACTCGGTGTAGCTAATGCCCGATTCGCGGTCTTCCATCCGCGCCCGGACGCTCTCCTTGCCAATCATCTGATTGACCGAGAAGTGCTTGCCAATGTCGCGCAGGAAGTCGAGAAAGCTCACCGGGGCCGTCCAGGCGGCGTTGTCGAGGAGCAGGGCGGGGTTGCGCGCAGTCTCGAAATCGAGCAACCGGCGAAGTTGTTCCTTGACATTCGCGATATTCGCGGAGAGGACTTCAGGCGTGAGCAACTGCCGCTCCTGGCTCTTGCCGCTCGGATCGCCTACCATCCCGGTGGCGCCGCCCGCCAAGGCGATGGGCCGGTAGCCCAAGTGCTGAAATCGCCTTAAAGCGAGCAAAGGAACGAGATTGCCGACGTGCAGGCTGTCGGCGGTCGGATCAAAACCGCAATACAGGGTGGGAGGAGGCTTTCCCGGCTCTGGAGTAGGGAGGGGCGGCAGGGAGTCAATCCAGGCTTGATCGATAGGAGACGATGGTTGGCCGGCTCCGGTGAAATCGGAAATGAGCCCGCGCCACGCCAGTTCCTGGAGGATGTTCTTCATAGGTCCCGACCCATTAAGCCCTGAGAATTGATCATTTGCAATTGCTCATTGCCCGGAATTGCCCGATGAACCTCCCGATAAAGTGGCCCGGGGTCAGAATGAGAAGTTCTGGAGAGGGATTGGCCTGTCACGGAGGTTTTGACGCAGCGGCTCTCCAGAGAGAGCCGCTGCGTGCATAACCGTGATTATTCTTGTTTCCCTTCCTGGCGCGCCTCGTCGGCGGCGTCAAAGGCATGTTGCAGCGCAACCAGGTCCTCGCCCGGTTTCAGGGCATCCAGCGCCGCCTGTTCGGCCTTGAGCTGTTCGGTGGAGTAGTTGGCGGCTTTGATGGAAAGGCCAATGCGTCGATCGCTCTTGTCGATTTTGATGACACGCGCGGTGACCTCCTGGCCAACCTTGAGCACGTTCTTAATCTTATCGACGCGCTCCTCGCTGATTTGCGAGATATGAACCAGACCGTCGATTTCGTGCTGGAGCCCGATAAAGGCGCCGAAGCTGGCCAACTTCGTCACGTTGCCCGTGACCAGGTCGCCCACCTTGTAGATCGCGTCGATGGTCTCCCAAGGATCCGGCGTAAGCTGCTTGAGCCCCACCGCAATCCGCTGGTTGGCCTTGTCCACCTCCAGCACCACCGCTTCCAATTCGTCGCCCTTCTTGAGCACTTCCGAGGGATGGTTGATCTTTCGCGTCCAGGAGATGTCCGAGACATGAATCATGCCGTCCAGACCCTCTTCCAGCTCGATAAAGGCGCCGTAGCTGGTGAGATTGCGGATCTTGCCCTTCACGCGCGTGCCGGCGGGATACTTCTCCTCGGCTCGGTCCCACGGATTGGCTTCCAACTGGCGGACGCCGAGCGAAATCTTCTGTTCCTCCTGGTTGATGCCGAGCACCACCGCTTCGATCTCCTGATCCTGTTTAAGGACGTCGGAAGGCTTGGCGATGCGCTTGGTCCAGGAGAGCTCCGTCACGTGAACCAGCCCCTCCACGCCCGGTTCCAATTCCACAAAGGCGCCGTAGGGCACCAGGTTGACCACCCGGCCCTTTACCTTCGCCCCCACCGGGTATTTCTGCTCGATGTGGTCCCAAGGGTTGGCCAGTTTCTGCTTCAGTCCGAGGCTGACTCGTTCTTTTTCCCGGTTGATGTCCAGGACAACCACATCAATGTCCTGGCCCACTTTGAGCAGTTCTGAAGGATGGCCGATGCGGCCCCAGCTCATATCGGTGATGTGCAGCAGGCCGTCAATGCCGTTGAGGTCAATGAAGGCCCCGAAATCGGTGATGTTCTTTACCGTTCCCTTGCGGATGTCGCCCGGGGTCATCTCGGTCAAGAGCTTCTGGCGGCGCTCCAGGCGTTCCTGCTCGATCAGTTCGCGCCGGGAGAGGACGATGTTCTGGCGTTCCTGATTGATCTTGACCACCTTGAAATCGTAACTGTTTCCCACATATTGCGCCAGGTTCCGTGGCGTCATCACATCAATCTGCGACGCCGGCAAAAACGCCTCCACCCCGATATTGACCAGCAACCCCCCCTTGACCACGCCCTTGACCTTTCCGGAGATAGTTCCTCCTTCGTTGCAGATCGTCAGGATTCGTTCCCAGTTCTTTTTGAACTCCGCCTTCTCCTTGGAGAGAACGACCATTCCCTCCTTGTCCTCGAGTTTCTCGATGAGCACATCGAGATGGTCGCCGACCTTGACTGTTTTAATGTCCTCGAATTCGCTGGCGGAGATGACACCCTCACTCTTGTAACCGATATCCACCAAAACCTCCTTGGGACGGACTTCGATGATGGTGCCTTTGACAATATTGCCTGCCGCAAAGGGCATTGCGCCCGTTTGCCGCATGGCTTCTTCCATGGTGAGCATAACTGATTTTACTGAACGACTGCCTTTCCTTCCGACGAACCTATGGGAGACTTGGCCAGCGAAGCGCTTTCCGAGACTCCATTGCCTAACGGACCAATCGTTGCAAGGGCAACGGAGGTTGAGGGTTAGGTTCCTGGTTAACTCTTATTTCTCAGCCCCTATGAACATTCCGCACACGCGGCGTTCAGGCAGTTTAAGAATAGGCCCTCTCCGTCCCGTTGCAAGCAAAATGTGTTCCCATTCCTGCTTTCGTGCGCAGCCCGCCCTTGCATTAACACCCTGCTTCAGCGCGGTGCAACGCCGACGATCACGACAGTCAAATGTCTTGACAGTTTTGTCGTTTCCTGCGGGCCCAAACCGTTGAAACAGGCCACCCTCCTCGGCGCTTGCCAGGGACCCCGCTGAAGCAGCGCGTTGATGAGAATGCCAACTTCAAAACAGAAATGCGCACCCTACCTTCGCCTCAAAACCGTTGGCAGGCCGGCCGTTTCATACCGGTCCACGGCCGTGACCGCGATTGCCTCCGGCGCCGCGCCGCGCAAGGTCCGGCTTGTTACC
>JBJKSV010000200.1:0-15092 GCA_046703605.1 Limisphaerales bacterium | reverse complement strand
ACGGCCCAAACCCGGATGAGTGGCGTGGATTTCCCCCCAGTGGATGGACGACCGGCACGGACAATCCGCAAAGGCGCGGTCGATGCCATACGGATTCATGTTGACCGGCTGGGCGGCCAATTCCCGTCAGCAGTTTCGGCCAGTGTCGAAGAGGTTTCGCGCGCAGGCGGCACACCGCTGGTGGTAGCCGAAGGCCGCGAAGTGTTGGGCGTCGTGCAGCTCAAGGACGTGGTCAAGGGCGGCATCCGGGAACGTTTTGCCCACCTGCGCAAGATGGGTATTAAGACGATCATGATTACGGGCGACAACCCCCTCACCGCCGCCGCCATCGCCGCCGAGGCGGGCGTCGATGATTTCATGGCGCAGGCGACACCCGAGGCCAAACTCAAACGGATTCGAGAGGAGCAGGCGCTCGGCCACCTGGTGGCGATGACCGGCGACGGCACCAACGACGCCCCCGCCCTGGCCCAGGCCGACGTCGGAGTCGCCATGAATACCGGCACCCAAGCCGCTCGCGAGGCGGGCAACATGGTCGATCTCGACAGCAACCCGACCAAGCTCATTGACATCGTCGAGATTGGCAAGCAGATGCTCATTACACGGGGCGCGCTGACCACCTTCAGCATCGCCAACGATATCGCCAAGTACTTCGCCATTATCCCGGCAATGCTTATGGCCACTTTCCCGGCCGTTGCGCCGCTGAACATCATGCGCCTGCACAGCCCGACCAGCGCGATCTTGAGCGCGGTCATTTTCAATGCCCTGATCATCGTCGCGCTCATCCCGCTGGCCCTGCGAGGCGTTGCCTATAAACCCATCTGCGCCCTGGCGATGCTCCAGCGCAATTTGCTCATCTACGGCTTGGGAGGTGTTTTGGTTCCGTTTCTTGGCATCAAGGTCATCGATATTGTCATCACCGCTCTGAGACTTGTGTAGGCTTATGAAAGACCTCTTCGCTGAAGCCCGTGCCGCTGTCCTGGCGACTCTCGTTCTGGCCATTGTCTGCTGCGGTCTTTACCCCCTGGTCGTATTTGGCCTCGCGCAGGCCCTATTCCCTGCCAAGGCCGACGGGAGCCTGATTGTCGATAAGAATGGCGTGGTGCGTGGTTCCCAGCTCATCGGGCAGAAATTCTCCGGGCAAAGGTATTTTCATTCCCGCCCCTCAGCCGCCGGCAGTGGCTATGACGCCGCCAACTCCGGCGGGAGCAATCTCGGTCCGACCTCGCGCGCGCTGGCGACCGCCATCAAAGAACGCATTCAGACGTATCGGAAGGAAAACGGCTTGAAGGCAACCGACCCCGTGCCCGGCGACGCGGTGACGACCTCCGGCAGCGGCTTGGACCCAGATATCAGCGTACGCAACACCCAGATTCAGGCGGCTCGCGTCGCCAAGGCCCGCGGCATGAGCCTACAGGAAGTTCTGAGGCTTGTTCGCACTTACACCGATGGGCCCGACCTTGGTTTCCTGGGTGAACCCGGCGTCAACGTCCTCGAACTCAACCTTGCGTTGGATAGTTCCACAGAGATGGAGAACGCAATCAGGTCAGATGAAGCTCGCACGTTCGCCAAGCAGCGTTGAAGCCGGGACCCTTTCTACCACCAAATCGGGGAGCGTCAGACGCTTGCTTCATAAGTCTGTTAGATGCTTCGTGTGTGCCAATCCAAACCCGCTCGACCGGGTCCACAACCTTATGTCCCACGGCGCGGTAGTCATCCCCGATGCGGAGGGAAAAACGTTCGCCGCCGCTAAGCTTCTTGGAATCGAGCCAGGGATGCGTGGGATTCTCCCGCCAGAGCCGGTAGTTCTTCACGGCCAGACGTTGGATGGGTTCGGGCAGCTCCCAATAAAGCCTCCAAAAGCGTCTGGGGGCCCCTGGACCTTATGGCTCGCTGCCAGACCAGTCGCTTAACTGTCCTGCCTGTCGCTCCACATCGGCCTCGTTGAAGAGAAAGTCCGGTTTCCCAGCGCTTTGGTCGCAGTCCATCTGGCGCGTCCATTCCGCTTGACGCCGGGCCTCACAATTAGGAGGCGCGCCTTCTTTTGACGCTTTCACGTCGGCGCCACGCCGGGGCTGTGGCACCATGGGTTGGCAAGCTTGAAATCCGCGTGGGTAGCTGCCATTCTCCCAACCTCGAAAAGCTGTGAGGCTGCTGCTCGACGAGCACATCCCCCGCGAGGCAGCCAAGGCCTTGCGAAGACGGTTCCCGGAATTAGACGTGATTTCCATTTACGACACCTCATGGCGCGGACTACCGGATCCGACCCTGCTCGCGTCACCTGATACGAAGCTGCGCTCCATGAGCGGATGCGCTAAGCTAGACCGATGACCGAAACCCAGCGTCCCAATCCGGATGCGCTGCTCAGCTCCATTGAGCGCGAGGAAGCCGCCCAAAGGCGTGGCCGGCTCAAGGTCTTTCTCGGCATGTGCCCGGGTGTCGGCAAGACCTACGGCATGCTGGAGGCCGCGCAGCGTGAGATCAAAGCCGGGCGTGATGTGGTCATTAGTTACGTGGAAACGCACGGACGCAGCGAGACCGACGCGTTGGCTGAAGGTATCCCAGCCGTTCCTCGCCGTACCATAGAGTACCGCGGCGTGGTTCTGACGGAAATGGACCTGGATGCCGTTTTGGCGCGGCGCCCGCAACTTGCCGTGGTGGACGAGTTGGCGCACACCAACGCCCCCGGCTCACGCCATCCCAAACGCTGGCAGGACGTTCAGGAGGTGCTGGATGCGGGCATTGATGTCTTTACCACGCTCAACGTCCAGCACGTCGAGAGCCGCGCCGACACGGTGCGGCAAATCACAGGCGCCGAGGTGCGCGAGACCGTCCCCGACAGCGTGCTGGATGAGGCGATTCTGGAGCTGGTGGACCTGCCCCCGCGTGAGCTCATCGCACGGTTGCAAGGGGGCAAGGTCTATGTGCCGAATCGCGCCGCCGCCGCGGTTCAGAACTTCTTTCGCGAAGGAAATCTCACGGCGTTGCGGGAACTCGCGTTGCGCCTCGTGGCCGATCACGTGGGCGAAGACGCCGTCAACTTTCGCCGAATAGAGCCGTCGGTGGGGCCTTGGAAAACCGGCAATCGTTTGTTGGTGGCCGTCGGTCCCAGCCCGCTCTCCGAACCCTTAATCCGGTGGACGCGCCGAATGGCCGGCGAGCTGCGCTGTCCCTGGCTGGCGGTTCACGTCGAAAGCTCGCGCGCCCTCTCCGAGCCTGCCCAGGCCAGACTGTCAAAGAATCTCGACACGGCCCACGAGTTAGGCGCGGAAGTCATTACCACCGCGGACGAAGATCTCGCCGGCGGATTGCTGCGAGTCGCGGCCGAGCGCAACGTCACCCAAATCATTTTAGGCAAGCCGGCAGGCAGCGGGTTTTGGAACTGGCTGCGCAGCGGACATTTGGTTCGGCGCCTCATGCAGGAGAGCGGCGACATCGACCTGCATGTGATCAAGGCGGCGAAAGCTCTGGAACCTCCTGAGAAACATCGGTGGCAGCCGCTGGTTGCTTCAACGCTCAACCAATACGCCCTCGCCGCCGGAGTCATCGCCGCAACGGGTTCGCTGAACCTCGCCTTGAGGTTGCTCGTCGGGCCGCGCGTACCGGGACTGGTCTTCCTGCTCGCGGTGGTGATTTTGGCCCTCTTCGTGGGACGCGGTCCGGTGTTGCTCGCCGGCGCGATGAGCGCCTTGGCCTGGAATTTCTTTTTCCTCCCACCCAGGTTCACCTTCATCATCTCGCGACCGGAAGACGGAGTTCTATTCATCACCTATTTCGTCGTGGCCTTGGTGCTGGGCCAATTGGTTGCTCGAATCCGCGCTCAGGCGGAGGCCGAACGCCGGCGGGAGGAACGCTCCACGGCCTTGTACGAATTGACCCGCGAACTGGCGGAGGCCGGCTCCCGTGACGAGGTCGTCTGGCAATTGGTCGGCAGGCTCAATCACGTGTTCCGGGCCCCCGCGGCGGTGCTGCTCCCCGAGGGCGACAAGCTCTCGCCGCACCCGGACGGCACGCTGGTCCTGACGGAGAAGGAGCTTGGCGTCAGCGACTGGGCCTTTCGCCATCGAAAGGCCGCGGGACGTTTCACCGATAATCTCGCGGGCGCCGACGCGTTGCATCTCCCATTGGCTACTGAACGGCGGGCTTTTGGCGTGACCGCCGTGGCCCTGCCCGGCCAGGCGCTCTCTCTTGCCCAGCGCGATTTGCTCGAGGCCTTCGCACGCCAGGCCGCCCTGGTGCTCGATCGCATTGACCTGCGCGCCGCGGCCGAAAAGGCGCGCTTGGTCTCCGAATCCGAACGCCTGGGC
Organism: Limisphaerales bacterium; assembly: GCA_046703605.1. Classification (GTDB taxonomy): domain Bacteria; phylum Verrucomicrobiota; class Verrucomicrobiia; order Limisphaerales; family UBA8199; genus JAJYHY01. The sequence goes on along the minus strand of JBJKSV010000200.1, from coordinate 10,788 downwards.
AGGGTCATCTTGAATTCGATTTCCCATGAGCTGCGGACGCCACTGGCCGCAAGCGCCAGCGCGGCAGCGGCTCTCCTCGCGGCCAGGGGACAGCCGCTCGACGAACACCGGCGCTCGCTCGTCGGTGAAATACAGGAGGCCAACACACGCCTGAACCGGATTGTGGGCAATCTGCTGGGTGCCGCCCGTTTGGAGTCCGGAAAGCTTGTTCCGAGAATGGATTGGTACGACGCCTGTGACCTTGTCCAAACGACTCTTCGAGAATTGGAGCGCGAGCTTGCAAGCCATCCGGTGAAGCTGGACCTGCCCCCAGAACCGGTTCTGGTTCGATTCGATTTCTCGCTGACCCAGCACGCACTGGCCAATCTGCTGGTCAACGCTGCCACGCACACCCAACCCAATACGCCGGTTGAAGTCCAGGTGCGCCGTGCGGAGCAAAGCGTCGAACTGGTGGTGGCCGATCGCGGACCAGGAATTCCGCCTGACATCCTGCCTCATATCTTCGAGAAGTTTTTCCGCACGCCCGGCGCGCCAACCGGCGGCAGTGGATTGGGCCTGACCATCGCGAAGGGATTCGTCGAAGCCCAGGGCGGGCGCCTCGCCGCCGCAAACCGGCCCGGAGGCGGCGCCTCCTTTGTCTTGAGCTTGCCCTCCTCCGAAGCATTACCCCCCGTTCAACCCGCCCAATGAGCACTGACGAAAAACTCGCCGCGACAGTTCTCGTGATTGACGACGAGCCCCAAATTCGGCGTTTGCTCCGCCTGACTTTGGAGGGCGGTGGCTACCGAGTGGTGGATGCGGCCAATGGCGGCGAGGGCCTCCTCCAGGCGGCCCAGTGCCGGCCCGAAGTCATCTTGCTCGATTTGGGGCTGCCTGATATGGATGGCATCGGTGTCTTGAATAGAATCCGCGAGTGGACTCGCGTTCCTGTCATCATCTTGAGCGTCCGCGACCGGGAGCCCGACAAAATCGCCGCCCTCGACGGCGGGGCCGACGACTACGTGACCAAACCTTTCAGTTCTGGTGAACTGCTGGCCCGAGTGCGCGCCGCCTTGCGCCACGTGCCGGGACAGCCTGCCGAAACGATCTTCCGCAGCGGTGACTTGGAAGTGGACCTGGCGGCTCGCGCTGTTCGCAAGGGCGCTATGGAGGTCAAGCTGACGCCCACCGAATACGGGTTGCTCCGGCTCCTCGTGACCCACGCGGGAAAGGTGCTTACACATCGCCAGCTTCTGACCGAAATCTGGGGGCCCAACGCGTCCAACCAGACTCAATACCTCCGCGTCCATATCGCTCATTTGCGAGCCAAGATTGAGGATAATCCCGCCCGTCCAGCCCTCATCGTGACCGAGCCGAGCATTGGATACCGCTTTCTCGGCATGTGAACGCCGGCTTCTGGCGGATTCCCCTGGCTTGCGCCTCCGCGAGCGCAAACCGTTGGCGTTGTATAGCGACCAGCCGCAGACTGGTGTTGTCGCCAAGGCTGGCTTTGAAGACCGAGCGGTGGTGTGCCAAGTGAGACAAGAAAGTGTGCCAACGGAGACGAAAGTGTGACACAATGTCGCACTTGGAGGCGGTGGCCAGGTGGTAGAACCAAAAGCTGGAACAAGCCTAATCTCCTTATTCACAGCGCCTTACGACGTATGAGCCCCTATTGGCATCCCGGGTGCTAAAGCTATTCCTGGATTTTAGTAAGTGGGCAGGAGCAAGTTGTTATGGCAAAAGTAATTGGAATCGATTTAGGAACGACGAATTCATGCATGGCCGTGATGGAGGGTGGGGAACCGACGGTGCTGGAGAACTCGGAGGGGCGCCGCGTGACCCCCTCCGTGGTGGCTTTCACGAAAAGCGGCGAACGATTGGTGGGGGACGCAGCCAAACGTCAAGCTATCACCAACTCCAAGAACACCGTGTATTCCATCAAACGGTTCATGGGGCGGAAATACGGGGAAGTGGAGGAGGAGCGCAAGCGCGTGCCCTACAAGGTGGTGGCCGGGCCAAACGGGGATGCCTATGTGGAGGTTGAGGTGGAGGGCAAGCCCAAACAGTTCAGCCCGCCGGAAATCTCGGCGATGATTTTGGGCAAACTCAGAGCCGATGCCGAGATGCGGCTGGGCGAGAAGATCACGCAGGCGGTCATTACGGTGCCTGCTTATTTCAACGATTCGCAACGCCAAGCCACAAAGGATGCCGGACGTATTGCCGGGCTGGAAGTGCTGCGCATCATCAATGAGCCTACCGCGGCCTCCCTCGCCTACGGCCTGGACAAGAAGAAGGACGAGGAAATTGCCGTGTACGACCTGGGTGGAGGCACGTTCGACATCTCCGTTCTGGAGATTGGGGATGGCGTCTTCGAGGTCAAGGCGACCAACGGCGACACGCATCTGGGCGGAGATGACTGGGACGGACGGATAATGGACTGGATTCTTGATGAGTTTAAGAAGGAGCAAGGGATGGATTTGCGCAAGCAGCCCGACGCCCTCCAGCGCATCAAGGAGGAAGCCGAGAAGGCCAAGGTCGCCTTGTCCAGCTCCCAGGTCTATGAAATCAATCTGCCATTCATTACGGCCGACGCCAGCGGGCCCAAGCACATCAGCATGAAGCTGACGCGGGCAAAGAAGGAGCAGCTTTGCGATGACTTATTTGAAAGGACCATCACGCCGGTGAGGAACTGTCTGCGCGATGCCAACCTCGAGGCCGCAAAGGTGGATGAACTGGTGCTGGTCGGCGGGATGACCCGCATGCCTAAGGTGGTTGAAACGGCGCACTCGCTTGTCAACAAACCGCCGCATCAAGGCGTCAACCCGGACGAAGTAGTGGCGGTCGGCGCGGCGATTCAGGCGGGCGTGCTCAAAGGCGAGGTCAAGGATGTCCTCCTGCTGGATGTCACCCCGCTCTCATTGGGCATCGAGACCCTTGGCGGCGTGTTCACCAAGCTTATCGAGCGCAATACGACCATCCCGACCCGCAAATCGGAGATCTTCTCCACCGCGTCGGACAACCAGCCTGGCGTGGAGATTCATGTGCTGCAAGGCGAACGCCAACTGGCGCGAGATAATAAGACCATTGGAAAGTTTCATCTCACTGATATCCCACCGGCCCCGCGCGGCGTGCCGCAAATCGAGGTCACCTTCGACATCGATGCCAACGGTATCCTGCACGTCAGCGCCAAAGACCTGGGAACGGGCAAGGAGCAAAAGATCACCATCACCGCCAGCAGCGGCTTGAGCAAGGACGAGATCGAAAAGATGCGTCAAGACGCTGAGTCGCACGCAGAAGACGATAAAAAGCGCCGGGAGGAAATCGAGACACGCAACGAGGCCGACAACGCGGTTTACCGCTCGGAGAAGTTTCTCAAGGACAACGCCGGCAAAATCTCCGGCTCGGACAAGAGCAAAATGGAGTCGGCCGTTAACGAGGTGAAAGAGGCCCTTAAAGGTGGCGACGCCTCCGCGATTGGCTCCGCCAGCGAGAAGCTCAACGAAGCCTGGAATGCGGTGTCCGCCGAACTCTACAAGGCGGCGGGAGAAAAGGCCCGGGCGGGCAAGGCTGGCGCTCCGCCAAGTGGGGAACAGGGCGGCGAAGCCGGGGCCCAGGGCGGCGGCAAGAAGGAAGAAGGACCGATCATTGACGCTGAGGTTGTCGATGAGAAGAAATAGATGAAACGTACTGGTTATGGTGGGCAAATACACTACCACTGACGAAGTCGTGTTTGCCGCCAAGGGCGATCTGCTCCTCTTGGGCGCACGGACTCTTGAGGGACTCAATTTGCGTGTGGATCCGCTGAGAAAGGAATTGATCGAAGCCGGTCCGGTCCCGGCGGCGCCGATGGCTGACTACACCGAAGAGGAAGCCCGCGCTTACCGGGAGAGCTTTATACAAGTCCCTATGTGCTCGAAGGCTTGGCCCCATGCAGTCCGCCCGCGGACGCGCGCACCTAAAACAAACCGCCCGCGACGGCGGCGCCGAAAATGATCAGGAGTTGAAACGGATGCTACGCGATCCTGCGAGGGGACAAGTTCGAAACCATCGATGAGGTGGTCTTCGCACAGAAGGGCGATCTGGCTTTGCTGGGAGCGCGCGCGCTGGAGGGCATGAACGCCCACGTCGATGCGCGCCGAAGGCGGTTGGTCGCCGCCGGACCGGCGGTCGCCGCAACCGCAAGTTAAGCGGCGCTTTGAGTTTTTGACTTGGTTTGCCCAGGTGCAACGGATTTCCCGCAGCGGGTGCGGCGGGATTTTGATTCAACGTATAATCAAAACAAAACAGAAAAACTAAAATATGGCAATGAACGTTAAACCGCTCGGCGATCGAATCCTTGTGGAACCGGTCGAAGAGAAGGAAGTCAAAAAAGGCGGCATCATCATCCCTGATACCGCCAAGGAAAAGCCGATGGAGAGCATCGTCGTCGCCCTCGGCACAGGCAAGACCGACGACAACGGCAAGAAGGTGCCCTTTGAAGTCAAGAAGGGCGACCGGATCCTCGCCAGCAAGTATGGCGGCACCGAAATCAAGCTCGACGGCAAGGAATACAAGATCCTCAGCTCGGACGACGTGCTGGCGGTGCTCGAGTAAGCTCAGTATCACCTTTTAAACCTCAAACAGACCAAGTAACAACGTATGGCAGCAAAACAACTCATCTTCGACGAGAACGCTCGTCAAACCCTGCTCAAGGGTGTCACTAAACTCGCCAAGGCCGTCACCGCGACACTCGGCCCCAAGGGCCGGAACGTCGTGCTCGACAAGAAATTCGGCTCCCCCACCGTCACCAAGGACGGTGTGACCGTGGCCAAGGAAATCGAACTCGAAGACCCGTATGAGAATATGGGCGCCCAGATGGTCCGCGAAGTGGCCAGCAAGACCAGCGACGCCGCCGGCGATGGCACCACCACCGCCACCGTGCTCGCCGAGTCCATTTTCCGTGAGGGTCTCAAGTACGTGACCTCCGGCGCCACCCCGATTGGCATTCAGCGTGGCGTCAACAAAGCCGTCGCCGCCGCCGTCGAACAGCTCGACAAGATCGCCAAGAAGGTCAAGGACAAAGAAGAAATCAAACAGGTGGCCACCGTCTCAGCCAACTGGGACACCACGATCGGCGAAATCATCGCCGATGCCATGGACAAGGTCGGCAAGGACGGCACCATCACCGTCGAGGAAGCCAAGTCCATCGAGACCTCCCTCGAGGTCGTCGAAGGTATGCAGTTCGACAAGGGCTATCTCTCGCCTTATTTCGTCACCAATGCCGAGGCGATGGAAGCTCGGCTGGAAGACGCCTACATCCTCATTTATGAGAAGAAGATCAGCAGCCTCAAAGACCTGCTCCCGATCCTCGAGAAGATCGCCAAGGTCGGCAAGCCGTTGTTGATTATCGCCGAGGAAGTCGAGGGCGAAGCCCTGGCGACATTGGTGGTCAACAAGCTGCGGGGCACCCTCAACGTGTGCGCCGTCAAGGCCCCTGGCTTCGGCGACCGCCGCAAGGCCATGTGCGAAGATATCGCCATCCTGGCCGGCGGCCGCTTCATCAGCGAGGACCTCGGCATCAAGCTGGAGAACCTTACCCTCGAAGACCTGGGCCGCGCCAAGTCCATCGTTGTGGACAAGGAAAACACCACCATCGTCGAAGGCACCGGCAAAAGCTCCGAAATTCAGGGCCGGGTCAACCAGATCCGGCGCCAGATCGAAGAGACTACCTCCGACTACGACCGCGAGAAACTCCAGGAACGCCTGGCCAAGCTCGCCGGCGGTGTTGCCGTCATCAATGTCGGCGCCGCGACCGAGACCGAGATGAAGGAGAAGAAGGCCCGCGTCGAAGACGCCTTGCACGCCACCCGCGCCGCGGTTGAAGAAGGCATCGTCCCTGGCGGCGGTGTCGCGCTCTTGCGCTGCCTGAGTGCCATCGAAGGCGTCAAGGCCGAAGGCGATGACGAGCGCATCGGCGTGGACATCGTCAAACGCGCCGTCGAGTTCCCGACCCGCGCCCTCGCCGGCAACGCCGGCGTCGAAGGCTCGGTGGTTGTCCAGGAGGTCAAGCGCCGCAAAGGCAACGACGGCTACAACGTCTCCACCGGCGTCTATGAAGACCTGGTCAAGGCGGGCGTGGTCGATCCCAAGAAAGTCACCCGCACGGCCCTGCAGAACGCCGCCTCCATCGCGGCTCTGCTCCTCACCACTGAATGCCTCGTGACCGAAATCCCGGAGAAGGAAAAGAAACCTCCGATGCCGGGCGGCCATGGCGGCATGGGTGATATGGACTACTAAGCCCGTTGCGGCATATTGCCGCACAACGGAGGGGCTGCACGGGTGCTTGCCCTCCCGATGCCTCTCCAGGAGAGCTCTAACATTCAAGCGAGGTCGGGCCAACGCCCGGCCTCGCTTTTTTTCCCTCGCCTGCGCCTTTCGCCAGCGGCTTGTTTGGAGCGACACTTCAAAGGAGTTGCGATGGAGACAACACCCCGGGATCTCAAATCTCAGATCGAGGGCTCGGAGTTAGCTCACCTCCGAACCAAGGCTCACCGCAAGCCCAGCAGGCTCTCCGCCAATCCCGAAAGAGACCCGATCTCTGATGCCGGATTTCGGTGCTCGAGAAAAGCCCTGCAACTTAACCTCATTTAAGGCTACTCGAGTACTCTCGCCGGAACTCGTCGTAAACAATCCTCAAGACCTTCTGGCGGTCCTCTGGATCCTCAAAGTTCGCGGCCATTTTCATGAGGTCCTCCCGGCTGATGGATTGAACCTTCATGTCAATGAGGAACTTCTTCAGACCCTTTGATATGTCATCGATCACCAGGATCACGTTGCCGTCCTGGAGCCGCTCGCTGTCGAAATTGAGCCTTAACTCGGCATACACTCGCTCGGCCTCCGCCTCGGTAAGAATCCTCAGTTTCTTGACTTGGTAAACGACCCCGAAATTCGTGGATAGGTCAACCCCTTTGTCGTGCGCGGCTGTCCGCGTGTCCCGATAAATCTTGCAGGCAAACTTCTCCAAATGGACCTTGATGACGGCGAAGCTGAAGATCTCAAAGTTGGCCGGTGTCTTCCCAATCTGCTGACCGATGATGTCCATGAACTTCTGCTGGTCGTCGGCATAGGCGACTCGCACGTCCGATAGGCCAAGCAAGGGAACAATCCCCAAGCGCTCTTCGATGTGGCTCTTGATTCGGCCCGGAATCCACGCAGCAAGCTCTGAAGCAAACGCCCTGTACGGGTCAAGCAACTCATACTGCAGGTGCCCGACAGACTTTAACACGCTATAGCGCGCCATCCGCGAACCGTAGGCGTCATAATACTGAGCCCCAACGTGAACGTCGTGTCCGAGATACTTCTTGAGCTGTCTGACCGCGTCCTCGTAAGTCTTCTTGATTTCTGAATCGGAGAAGATGCGCTGTCCTGTTGCTTGAAAGGCATTCAATAGTCCGAGCGTCACCACAGGCATAATGACCTTGGTCTGCGAGTTTTTCAGCATCCGGTCAATTTCCGACCGGCAGAAATCCTCGGATGCAAAGGCCGTTGTTCTCAGGTCGTGTCGCGCCATGTCGCGTGTCCGATTCCGAAGAGGTTATCACGACTGGGGGCATCGGCCAGCAGAAATGTCCGAATCGTTCCCTTAGGTTAATCAGTGAGAAGCAAACGGCCAGATGAGAGGGATCAGGAGTGTGGCCAGAATCCAAACGCACAGATTCAATGGCAAGCCTACGCGGAGGAAATCGCGGAAGAGGTAACCGCCCGCCCCATAGACCAGGGTATTGGTCTGATGGCCGATAGGAGTCGCAAAACAGGTCGAGGCACCAATTGCGGCCGCGACGATAAAGGGCCGAGGGCTGACGTGCAGCGCGCTGGCGACCTGGATAACAATGGGCGTGAACAGGACCGCCACGGCATTGTGCGAAAGAAACGACGTCGCTACCGAGGCGATCAGCACCACTGCCGAGAGCACTACAGTGGGACCCAGAGAGCCGAGCTCGTGGAGCAGGGCTTGGCCGGCCAGTTGGGTGGCTCCGGTCTTTTCGAGCGCCAATCCCAAGGCGAGCATTCCGAAAATCAGGAAGAGGACCCTCCAATCTATCGACTCATAAGCCTCCTCCACATCCAGGCACCGCGTTACGACGACCAGCACCGAGCCCAGAACCGCCAGGGCGGCAATCGGCATGACCCCAAAGCCCGCCAGCGCGACCACCAGGGCGATGATGCCCGCCGCCAACCACTGCTTTTCACGCCGTTTGGGGGCGTGAGGCACGTCTAGAAGCAACAGAAAATCCCGGCCCCTTCGCAACTCGTTGACCGCGGGCTCCGGCCCTTCCACCAGGAGCGTGTCGCCATACCGAAGCCTGACATCGGCAAAATCCTGGCGCAGGTTCACCCCCATCCGATGCACCGCGAGCACCAGCACGCCATATCGCCGACGAAAGTTCATTTCGCGGATGCTCCGCCCGATGAGACTCGAATGCGGCGCAACCACACACTCCGCCACCATAGCCTTTTGCGCCCCCGCCCATTCCAGGCCCAGCTTCTCTTTTGAGGCCAGTTGGAGGCCTTCGAGGTTATGGATGTCCAGGACTGAAGAACGCTCCGTGGTAAGGCGCAACCGGTCACCTGGTTCGAGCACGATTTCATTCAATGGAATCGGCAGCGGGTCACCCGCGCGGATGACTTCCAACACACGCGCCTTGGGATGATTGGACAAAGGGGTATCCGGCAGGTGTTTGCCAACCAGGGGCGAGCGGGGCGCCACCACGACCTCCGTCAAGTACTGCCGTCCCTCCGTGGTCTGAAGAATGGAGGCCAAGGTCTCACGCGCCGGCAACAGCTTTCGGCCCAGGGTGAGCAAGTAGGCAAGACCCACCACCGTCAGGATGAGTCCGAGCTTGCCCAGCTCGAACATGCCCAGGGGCGCCTGGCCAAACTGCCGCGCCGTAGCGCTGACGAGGATGTTGGTCGAGGTGCCAATCAACGTGCAGGTCCCTCCCAGAATGGAGGCAAATGAGAGTGGGATAAGCAGCTTGGAGGGTTTGACTCGCCGCGTCGCGGCGAGCGTGATCATGATGGGCATGAAGACGACCACCACCGGCGTGTTATTCATAAAGGCCGAGATGAGGGCCACGATCGGCAGTATCACCAGCAACACCCACCAATCCGTCTTGCCAATTACCCGGTTCAAGCGATGGCCAATCGTCTCGACCAACCCTGTCCGTTCCAAGGCGGCGCTGAGAACGAACATCGAGGCCACGGTGATGGCGGCGTCGTTGCCGAACACCCCGAAGGCTTCGCCCGGGGTGAGAATCCCGGTGGCCAGCAGCACACCAAAGGCCAGCATCGCCACCTGGTCCACCGAGAGCCTCTCCCAGATCATCAGCGCGATTGTGGCCGCCAATAACCCGAGGACAATGAGCATTTGCCAAGTCATGATCGGCGACAATATCGGCGTGAGTCTGAAGAAATCAAACCTCGCTGGGCGGCTGCCCTCAAGGCCTGGCATTCCCGATACTCGCGCTCCAAGCCTTCAGATTCGGGTTTAGGGTTCCGGATTTTGCGGCGAGACGCACCTGCCGGGGCGCATCTCGACTGGACCACCACGAAGGGCCCGGTTCGGGAGGGCGCGTCACTCCGTGCGCGCCGTTCGAGGAATTGGCAGCCCACCGTGGCGCGGGCGGAGTGATGCGCCTCACCTGCCGGGGCGGGCTTTTTACTTGAAACGCTTGAGATTCTCCTCTATTTAGGATCAGGTTCACCGTGTTAAGGACCCAATTTACAGAATGAAAACGCTCTCTCTTCCCTTGCCGGAGACTAGCCTGCCAGCCGGCGTATGTCCAAACCGGTCGCGCCGATCGCGCCGTTGCGGGTTTACGCTCATCGAATTGCTGGTGGTAATTGCCATCATCGCCATCCTGGCCGCCATGCTTTTGCCCGCGCTGAGCAAGGCCAAGAGCAGGGCCAAGCAAACGGCGTGTATCAACAACCTGCGGCAGATAGGGATCGGCTTGGCGATGTACCTCGACAGTTACAACCAGTATCCCGGCTGCTACTCGGTCACGCCCAACGTTTACGCCGTCTGGCCCACGCGCCTGCTTTCCATGATGGCCAACAACCGTAAAGTCTTCTACTGCCCCGCCGCCCTTCCCGATGCGCAGTGGAGTACCAACGTCAATCACACCCTCGGCGCCACCGGCCCCGATGGAAAATGGGACCCCTACGGCGTGACGCTCAATTCGCGCTTTTCTTTGGCTTACAATGACTGGGGGCTGAACCTCAACAACCACCCGCAACTCGGACTGGGCGGCGACATTAACGGCGGGGCGCACCAGGGGCCGGTCACCGAGAGCATGGTCATCAGGCCAACGGAGATGATTATGCTCGGAGACGCCCGCGCCTTTGCCAACCCTTCGCTTTACAACACCTGGCCCGCCAACCTGGACCCGACCCAGTACGACCAGTGGCCTTCCAACCGTCACGATTACCAAACCGACCTGCTCTTTTGCGATTCCCACGCCGAGAGCGCCCGGCGCCACGATGTTATTGACCCCCACAACTACAAATGGCGCGCCCGTTGGAACAACGATGACAATCCACACTTGGAAGTGACTTGGACAGTGAACCCCGCCCAGGAGGCAGGGCTGGACCCGTGACGCCGTTGGAAATGGCCGCGCGCCGCTGCTCGAAGCTCTTCCGCAGATGCTTTGGGCAGCCGCCGACCTGGATTGTCGCCGCACCGGGTCGCGTCAACCACATCGGTGAGCACACCGACTACAACGACGGCTTTGTGCTGCCCATGGCTATCGAACGGCACATCGTGGC
>JBJKSV010000199.1:0-6003 GCA_046703605.1 Limisphaerales bacterium | reverse complement strand
GAGCTAGAGTCCTCGAAGACCCTGCCGGGGTTCGGTCGCTCAAAAGGCATAGGGCATTTACCATTATTCCATTGGCAATGCGAAATGCCCAATGCCTAATGCCCAATTCTCAATGAGAGCGCGAAAGCGGTCTGAGGTCCCCCCTCGCTAGTGAGGATACATGCTCCGCTTAAGATTGGTCGAGGCGGTTGCGGACCGTCTCGATGAGGGTGCGCAAGGTGTAGGGCTTCTGGAGAAACGCGGTGCGTGGGGCCAGTTCGGGACAATCCGCCAAGGCGTTGGGGTGGCCACTGACGACAATGACCTTCAAGCCGGGCCTCTGGGCTGAGAGGCGTGTAGCGAGGTCGCGCCCGGTCATGCGGCCAGTCATGAACATGTCTGTCAGAAGGAGGGTGATTTGGGAAGCGGCGTCGGTTTGGAATATTTTGATTGCTTCCTGGGCCGATCCGGCTTCCAGGACGCGGTAGCCGTAAGCTTCGAGGGTGCGGCGGGTGAGCAGGCGGATGGTCGATTCGTCCTCCACCACGAGGATGGTTTCAGAACCGCCGCGAAGGACGGCGGGTGGGTATGCCCCCTCCGCGGCCTCGACCGGGCCCAAAAGCACGGGCAGGAACAGCGTGAACGTGGTGCCTGAGCCGACGCGACTGGAGACTTCGACCCACCCCTGATGCTGCTTGACAATCGCGTACACAATCGCCAGACCGAAGCCGGTGCCTTTGCCTGCTTGTTTGGTTGTAAAAAACGGTTCAAAAAGCCGGGCGAGGTTCTCCGGCGGGATGCCCACACCAGTATCGGAAACCGTGAGGCTGACGAACTCCCCGGGGCGAGCTTCGGGATGCCGTTTAGCTTGGGTTTCGTCAAGGTGGATACCCTGAGTGGCGATGGACATCTTGCCCCCTTGAGGCATGGCGTCCCGGGCGTTAACTGACAGGTTGACGATGGCCTGTTCGATCATGCCGGCGTCTGCCAACGCCAGGGGCAGGGCCGGGCTGAGGTCAGACGAAATCCGTGTCTGCGGGCCGAGCAGCCGCTCCAGCATCCGGGTCAGGTTGCCGATGATATCATTGAGGTTCAGCGGACGCCGATGGATCGTTTGTTTGCGGCTGAAAGTGAGCAATTGTCCGGTGAGTTCGGCAGCGCGCAGCGAGGCCTTAATAATCTGGTTGAGGTGCTCACGGTTGGAGTCTTCGGAGGTTCGAGCCAAGGCCATCTCCGCGTTGCCCTGAATCACGGTCAACAGGTTGTTGAAATCATGCGCCACGCCGCCCGCCAGCATGCCGACCGCCTCCAGCTTTTGAGAGTGCCGCAACTGCTCCTCCAGGGCCAGGCGCTCGGTCACGTCTTCCACAGTGCCCACCACGCGATAGACACGTCCCGCATCGTCGCGGATGGGAAAGGTGCGATCCCGCACCCAGCGGACGGAGCCATCCAGGCAGAGAATCCGGTAGGTTTCATCCAGGTTATCCTCAGATTCCCGCCGCAGGGCACGGCGGATGCGCTCTTGGTCCGAGGCGTGGACCGTTTCGATCCAGCGGTCCGGTTGACGGCTCATGGAACTGCCGGGCCGCCCCCAAATCTTTTCATAGGCGGGACTGACGTAAAGCATCTGGCCGCCGGCTGTGTCGCTGAGCCAGCAGACCTGGTCGATGGCGGCGGCCATCTGCTCAAACCTGGCGTTGCTCTCCTTGAGCGCCTCCTCGGCGTCCCTTCGCCGCTGCCGCTCTTCAACCTGTTTTAGCGCTCGGCGGACTGCGGGGGCGAGCTGCCTGACGTTATCTTTGAGAACATAATCGATGGCTCCGGCTTTCAGGCTGGCGATAGCGCGGTCTTCTCCGATGGTCCCGGAGAAGAACATAAAGGGCACGTCCGGGCACGCCCTCTGAGCCAGAGTCAGCGCGCTCATTCCATCGAAGGAGGGCAGCGTAAAGTCTGAAATGATGACGTCGAATTGCCGCCATTGGAGGGCATTCTGGAACTCGGCCTTTGTCTTTGCGAAGATGAGTTCACAGGCAAGGTCGTCGGCCCGAAGGGTGGCTTCGAGCAACCGGCGGTCAAGAGGGTCATCCTCCAGGTATAGGATTCGAAGAGCAGGGGTCACTTCGGCTGTCATGGGGCGAGGGGTTGTCACTGTTGGGCAGACGCAAAGAAAACCCGCCCCGCCTACGCGGCGCAAATCCACTCAGCGTGCTGCCATGATGGATTCATTGGGGCTGGGAAGGTTGGATCAGATGATGGTCACTCGGGGCTTCGTTGAGGATTGCCCAGAAGATGCCGATGTGCCGGGCGGCCTCGGCGAATTGCTGAAAATCGACTGGTTTGACGACGTAGGCATTGACGCCGAGGGCGTAGCTGGTGGCTAAATCGGGTTCTTCGCGAGAGGAGGTGAGCATAACAACCGGGATGGTTTTGAGTTGGGGGTCCGCTTTGATCCGGCGCAGAACCTCCAGCCCATTGAGGCGCGGCATTTTCACGTCTAGAAGGATAACGGCGGGATGCCCGTCTTTGTGGCCGGCAAATTTGCCCCGGGAGTAGAGATAATCGAGGGCTTCGACTCCGTCCCGGGCGACGACGACCTGGTTGGCCAGGTGATGATCCTCCAGGGCGGCCAGGGTCAACTCGACGTCCTGGGCCTTGTCTTCAACCAACAAGATCCGTTTGTAAGCGTGCATACAAGGAGAAACCTATGTCTTGGGAAGGGAAAAATAGAATGTCGCGCCTTGGTCGAGCTTGCCCTCGCCCCAAGTGCGCCCGCCATGGCGGTGGATGATCCGCCGCACGTTGGCCAGGCCGATGCCCGTGCCTTCGAAGTCGTCATCCAAGTGAAGGCGCTGAAAGACTCCGAAGAGCTTGCCGGCATACTCCATGTCGAAACCGACTCCGTTGTCCCGCACAAAGAACACAAACTCGCTCCCGTCCCGTTCCTCGCATCCGATTTCAATGATCGCCGGGTTGCGCGGCCGAGTGTATTTCACGGCATTGGACAGGAGGTTGATGAGGGCCTGGCGCAGCATGGCGGCATCTGCTGGAACCTCGGGCAGAGGAATCCGCTTCCAGACGATATTCCTGTTTTGTGTCTCTGGCTTGAGAGAAGCCAGGGTTTCTTCCACCAGCCGGTCAAGACTCACCGTGCGTTTGCGCATCTCCGTTCGGCCCATCCTGGAAAACACGAGCAGATCGTCGATGAGCCGGCCCATTTGCTTGGCCGAGTCGTCAATGATGCCGACCTGCCGTTTGGCACTTTCCGGAAGGCCCGCAGTGGAGCGCAGCAGGAGATTGACGAAGCCGCTAATGTGGCGCAAAGGCGCGCGCAAATCGTGCGAAACCGAATAGCAGAAGGCCTCGAGTTCCTTGTTGGCCGCTTCGAGTTGGTGCGTGCGCTCTTGCACGCGCGTCGCCAAACCCTGGTTGAGCAGGCGAACCTCTTCCTCGATGCGCTTTTGTTCGGTGATGTCTGTTCGAAGCACGACATATTGGCGGGGCTTGCGCGCCGCGTCCAGGAAGGGAACGATGGTGGTGTCCACCCAATAGAAAGCGCCGTCCTTGGCCCGGTTGCGGATCTGGCCTTTCCAGACTTTGCCTTGGGCGATGGTGGTCCAGAGATGGCGAAAGAACTCCTTAGGATGGTAAGAGGAATTGATAATCCGATGGTCCTGGCCGAGGAGTTCGGCGCGCGCGTACTTGGAAATCGCGCAGAACTTATCGTTAACGTAAGTGATTTTGCCGTGCGGATTGGTGATGGCCACGATGGCGTGTTCATCGAGCGCCGTGCGAAGATTGGTAATTTCCCTAAGGGAGGTCTCCAGGCCTTGAACGGGCTCGGTGACGCTTCTCCCCAAAGATCCCGTTGCTGAGACAGCCAGACTCATCAGAAAACGCGAGTATTAAACCGACAATCCGGAATGGTGTCAACACCTTTCTTGTCATGCCAATAGCAAAATAGAGTGCATGTCCTCCAGGACAGCTCAAAGGCGTCCATTCGGAGACTGGGCACCGGTGCCCCGCCAGTGAACCAAGCTCGATAAGGGCGCATCTTGACTGGACCACCCATGAGACCTGGCTGGGGTTGGGCGCGAGCTCGTTTAGCATTTGCCGGTGGTCCTGGCCGGATGCGCCCGCTCGATAATTTTGCACGCAATTTTGTTTGCCGTCGCGCCGCGTCCGTTGCATGCTCGGCCGCATGAAGCACAATCTCCCGATGTTGCTCTTTGCCTGCATGCCGCTCCTCTTCCCCTGCAACGGCGAAGCCGCCTCCAACGAGGATAGCGCCGGAGCCGCTGAGCCCTTTGCCCAATACTTCCGCGCCCAGACCGCGCAGATTACCGCGCATTGTCTGGCGGACGTGAGGACGCTGGCGGATTGGAAGGCTCAGCGCCGCGAATACCGGCGGGAGCTGGAGGAGATGCTGGGGCTGTGGCCGATGCCCAAACGGACGCCTCTGAAACCGGTCATTACGGGCAGGCTCGATGCCGAAGAGTTCACGGTCGAGAAGCTCTATTTCCAGGCCATGCCGCACTTGTATGTCACGGCGAACCTTTACCTTCCCAAACATCTGGAGAAGCCGGCGCCGGCCATTCTGTATGTTTGCGGCCACGCCCCGATGAAGGCCAACGGCATCAGTTTCGGCAACAAGACCGCCTATCAGCACCACGGCGAGTGGTTCGCCCGGAACGGCTACGTCTGCCTCATCATCGACACCGTGCAATTGGGCGAAATCGAAGGGATGCACCACGGCACCTACAACAAGGGGCAATGGTGGTGGAACTCGCGCGGCTATACGCCGGCGGGCGTCGAGGCCTGGTTCGGTATTCGCGCGCTGGATTACCTCTGTTCGCGGCCCGAGGTTGACAAAGACCGGATCGGGATGACGGGTCGTTCCGGAGGTGGCTCCTACACCTGGACGGTTGCCGCGCTGGATGACCGCGTCAAGGTTGCGGCGCCGGTGGCCGGCATGACCGACCTCCAAAACCAAGTGGTGGATGGCGCGATTGAAGGCCACTGCGATTGCATGTTTTTCCTGAACACTTACCGTTGGGACTTCACGGCCGTGGCGGCGCTTATCGCCCCACGCCCATTGTTGATCGCCAACTCTGACAAGGACACCCTGTTTCCGCTCGACGGGGTTGTTCGGCTCTACATGAAGACGCGCCGCATTTATCAGCTTTATGGCCGCACGAATCGCCTCGGATTGCTCATCACCGACGGCCCCCACGCCGACACCCAGGACCTCCAATTGCCGGTCTTTCGCTGGTTCAACCGCTACCTCAAAGGCGAGGACCCTGTCATCTCCATGGCCGCCACGCCCTTTTTTAAACCCGAACAGTTGCGGGTCTTCGACGAACTGCCGTCCGATGAGATCAACACCAAAATCCAGCATTCGTTTGTCCCGGAGGCAAAGCTGGCCGCCTTCGAAGAGAGCGCGCCTTTCTCGGCCCAAGAGCGGGCCGCCCTGCTGGGTCGATTGCATCAGAAGGTGTTTTGCGGCTGGCCTGAGGAACCCGCCTCGGTCGAGCCGATCCTCGAATGGCGTTCCGAGAGAGGAAGCCTGGTCTATAGGCGCTACGAACTGCGCATTCAGCCGGGGATCACCCTGCCCTTGTGGACGGTCACCGAGGCGCGCAACCGCAGGCCGAGGCAAATCCTCCTGACTGCGCTCGACGCAAGGAGTTGGACGCCCTCCGCGGAGGCCAGTGCTCCGTGGGCAGGGCCGCCCCGCATCACTCCGGAAGAACAGTCGAAGATGCGGGCTCAGCGGATGGCGCTGGCCTTCTTTGCCCCTCGCGGCATTGACCCGGCGACTTGGACGACGGATAAGGTCAAGGCCACCCAGGTTCGGCGCCGTTTCATGCTCTTGGGTCAAACACTCGATGGAATGCGTGTCTGGGATATCCGCTGCGCGTCGGAGGCGCTGGCCTCGCTGCCGGAATTCAGGAGGGCCTCGCTAGCGCTCCGGGCCAGAGGCAGGATGGGCGTCAATGCGGCCTACGCGGCTCTGTTCGACTCCAA
>JBJKSV010000198.1:0-9985 GCA_046703605.1 Limisphaerales bacterium | reverse complement strand
TCTTCTGCGGCGCCATCGGCAAATCAGGGCAGGTCCCCCTCCATGTTTGGCTGCCCGATGCCATGGAAGGCCCCACACCGGTCAGCGCCCTCATCCATGCGGCCACGATGGTGGCGGCAGGGGTATTTCTCGTCGCCCGAGTGTATCCGTTGATGGCGCCGCTGCCCGGCGGCTCATTGGGAACCGGGGCCGCCCTCAAGGTGGTGACGTGGGTGGGCGCCATTACCGCCTTTTTCGCCGCGACCATCGCCGTGGCTCAGAGCGACATCAAACGTATCCTGGCCTATTCAACCGTCTCGCAACTCGGCTACATGATGCTGGGCCTGGGGGTTGGCGGAGTTGCGGTTGGCATGTTTCATCTGATCACTCATGCCTTTTTCAAGTCGCTGCTCTTTCTTGGAGCGGGTTCGGTCATTCATGGCTGCCGTGAAGAGCAGGACATCCGCTGCCGTGGCGGACTGCGCAAGTACATGCCCATTACCTTCGCCACCTACGCTGTGGGGACGTTGGCCCTGTGCGGGTTCCCCCTCCTGTTTTCCGGTTTCTGGAGCAAGGATGACATCCTCCATTCCGCGCACGCCTGGAACGGCTCGCACTGGCCATTCTACCTCGGCGTGGCCGGCGCCTTGCTCACCGCTTTCTACATGACTCGGCAGGTCTATTACGTGTTTTTCGGCAGTTGCCGCCTGGCGCTGGGGCCAACCACCGCCTCGGAGCAGCGCACCGTCGAGCATGCGGGTCTGCCTGCTCGACGTCATCCCCACGATGAGCTGCCCCCCGGCCCACGGGAGTCGGGCAAAGCGATGGCTGTGCCTCTCATCCTGCTGGCTTCGTTTTCCATTCTCCTGGGCTTCCTGGGCACACCGGCCTGGCCCTGGTTTCAAGGTTTCCTGACGGGGAGTCGTCCGGTGCTGGCGTTCGGCTCACTCTTGGACCCCGCCATTCTCGGGACGATGGCCCTTTCGACCCTGATGGTCTTTCTTGGAATTGGCCTTGGTTACTGGTTTTACGGGCGCCGGGCACTGGCCGGGGCGCAGGAACCCGATCCCTTGGAGCATGTGCAGCCGGACATCTTCGTACTGCTGCGACGGAAATATTACGTGGACGAGGTCTATAACTGGAGCGTTGTGGGCTTGAACGCCTGGTGCGCCAAGGCCTCTGATTGGCTGGATCGGCATCTCTGGAGCGGTCTGGTTCAGGCTCTCGTTTTCGTGGTAACCGGTCTTTCCTGGCTCAACCGGTTTGTCGATGAGTTTCTTTTCAATCGCGGTTTTGACGAAGGTTGCGGCGGGTTGACGCAGGGAGGTTCGCTCATGTCAAAGCTCCAAGGCGGGCGTGTCCAGAGATACCTGCGTCTGGCGGGCGTAGGAGTGGTCCTGCTGGTGTTACTGCTGGTTTGGGGGTGCCGCGCTTCATGAACGGTTCCCCGCTCCTTACCATCCTGACGTTTCTGCCGTTTGTTGGCGCATTGGCGGTCATCTTTTTGCGGCCCGAGAAGCGGACTCTGGCCCGAGGCTTGGCGCTGGGCTTCAGTCTGGCGGTTCTCGCGTTGACTTTGCTTCTGTGGGCAGGCTTCAACACAAGCGCCCCTCATGTTCAATTTGAGGAGAGCTACAGTTGGATCCCCTCTCTCGCCGTGCGCTACCATCTTGGCATTGACGGCTTGGGCCTGCTCATGCTCCTGCTTTCGGCCATTGTTGTGCCGATGGCGATGCTGGCCTCCTGGCATATCCAGGAACGAGTGCCCCTCTATTTCGGGTTGGTGCTCTTCCTCCAAACCGGGCTGATCGGGACATTCACCGCTCTGAACTTCTTTCACTGGTTTCTCTTTTGGGAGCTGAGCCTCATACCGGCATTCTTTCTCATCCGGCTTTGGGGTGGGCCGTTGCGGGTTCCGGCGGCAACACAGTTCTTCATTTACACGATGGCGGGGAGCGTTGCTTTGCTCTTAGGATTCCTGGCCATCTTCTTCGCGACTGCCAAGTTCGATTTCATGGACCTTGCCCAAATGGGCCGCAATGGGACTTTGGTCTCGGCCCTGGCCGCCAAGCTGGGCTGGACTCAGATGAGTTCGAGGACCCTGGCGCTGGTGATCTTCTTCGGCGTGTTTCTGGGTCTGGCGGTCAAAGTGCCGATCATGCCGTTTCACACCTGGCTGCCGGCGGCTTACGCGGAGGCGCCTACGGGGACAAGCATGCTGCTGACTGGTGTGATGTCGAAGATGGGCCTATACGGGTTCTTGCGCATCCTGCTGCCGGTCTTTCCGGGGCAGTTGCAATGGATGCGCACCCCGCTGCTCTGGCTGGCGGTCATTACGATCATCTTTTCCGCCAGCTCCGCCTTTGCGCAGCGCGATCTCAAGCGCGTGCTGGCCTACTCGTCCATCAACCACCTCGGTTATTGCCTGTTGGGAATTTTCGCTGTTATGGGTTCGGGCGCTCTGCTGCAAGACCCGCAGGTGGAAAAGGCTGCGGCCCTTAACGGAGTTTTCCTGCAGATGTTCAATCACGGGCTAACGGCGGCGAGTTTGTTCTGGTTCGCCGGATTTCTGGAGAGGCGCGGTGGCGGGTTGAGAGGATTGGACGACTTCGGCGGATTGCGCCGAGTCGCTCCGGTCTTCTGCGGGCTGATGGGCATTGCGCTTTTTGCTTCGCTCGGCCTGCCTGGACTGAACGGATTTGTGAGCGAGTTCCTCATCTTCAAGGGCACCTTCTCGCTGAGCACCTGGGCTACAGCCTTGGCGGCCATCGGACTGCTCATCACGGCGGTGTTTATTCTCACCATCCTTCAGCGCCTGTTTAATGGTCCGCTGAATGTGAAGTGGTCCACCCTTTCGGACCTTTCGGTGACGGAACGGTTGGCCGTCCTCCCGGCCCTTGGCTTGATGTTGGTATTGGGTATCTATCCGCAACTGCTGCTGGGCATGTTCAACAGCACCGTCATAGAGATGGTCAGCCACTTGAAATTCTGATGCTCGCCTGGACAATCTATTCCTCGTTCCTGGGAGCCGCAGTGCTGACGTTGCTGCCGGCCAAGAATGTCCGAGCTGCGCGGAGTGTGGCGTTAGTCACCGCCTTGATTGGCTTTGCCCTCGCCATCTCTGGGGCGCTTACCGCGAAATCGGCCGGCCTTCACTCCATTACGCGGCTTAAGTGGATTCCCGCCTTGGGTATCGAGTACCACTTGGCAGCGGACGGCATCAGTCTGGTCCTGGTATTGCTCACGAGCGTCGCGGCCATCGCGGGGATTCTGTTCTCGTGGAATGTCGAGCGTCGGACAAAGGAATTCTTCGCGCTGTTCCTGGTACTGATAGGCGCGGTTTATGGGGTTTTCCTGAGCTTTGACCTGTTCCTGTTGTTTGTCTTCTACGAGTTGGCCATTATCCCGAAGTACTTTCTGATCGCCATTTGGGGATCGACCCGCAAGGAATACGGAGCCATGAAGTTGGCCCTCTACTCCTTTGTGGGCAGTGCCATGGTGTTGATTGGGTTGGTTGCCGCTTACGCCTTGGCCGGGGCGAAGACGATGGACTTGTACGCGTTGGCGCGATTCCCGTTCCCCCACAGCTTCCAGATGTGGGCCTTTCCGTTGGTCTTTGTAGGTTTTGCAATTCTCGCCGGCCTTTGGCCGTTCCACACGTGGGCGCCCACGGGCCATGTGGCGGCCCCAACTGCTGCCTCGATGCTGCTGGCGGGCGTAGTGATGAAGCTCGGAGCTTATGGCTGCCTTCGAGTGGCCATGACGTTGTTTCCGCAAGGGATGGACCCCTGGGGATTCTACGTGCTGGGGTTTGGCTCCTGGCGGGACGTGTTCAGCCTGCTGGCGGTTATCGGAATCGTCTATGGCGCGATGGTGGCCCTGGTGCAGAAGGATTTCAAATTCGTCATCGGCTATTCCAGCGTCAGTCACATGGGTTTTGTCCTGCTCGGGCTTATGACGCTCAACGCCACCGGCCTGAGCGGCGCGGTGCTTCAAATGTTCTCGCACGGTATCATCGCCGGACTGCTCTTCGCCGTCGTCGGCCGCATGGTCTATGACCGGACCCACACGCGACAGTTGGACGACCTGGAGCAGATGAGCCTGAACCGCGCTCTGCCTTTCGCCGCGATTACCTTCACTGTGGCAAGTGTCGCGGCGATGGGAATGCCCGGATTCAGCGGGTTCGTGGCCGAACTACAGGTGGTCGCGGGAGCGTGGCACGCCTTCCCTACTTTCGCCGTGCTCTCAGGGGTAGGGATCCTGGTCGGGGTAGCTTACGCCCTGCGTGCCCTGCAGAAGGCCTTTTATTCTGAACCTGCGGCGGTAGCAACTGCGGTAACCGCTCAGGCCAAACCGCCCGGCGCATTCGACCCGTTACCGACCGAGGTGGTGGGGGCACGCCGTGCATTTCCGAAGCTGGAACCGATTTCAGTGCCCGAAAGGATAGGGGCAGTGCTGCTGATAGGCGCCTCGCTTGTGATTGGCCTCTATCCGCGCGTGTTGCTCGATCTGATTATCCCGAGTCTGAACACGCCCCTGTTCCATTGGCTCGGAAAGGGGGCCGGCTCATGAATTATCTCGACTTTCTCCGCCTCGCAATTCCTGAGACGATTGTCGTCGTGGCTGCGCTGGCGGTGCTCGGCGTGGACCTCGTGGTGTTGCGCGGGGTCGAAACGCGTTTGCGCTTGGTCATCGGCACGATGATTTCGTGCGTAGGCTGTTTTGGGGGGGTCGCCTGGCTCTTAGTCTTTCCCCAGACCGGCAATTTCATGCATGGCATGCTGGTGGCCAATCCCTTGACGCGCATCGTCATGATTGCCCTCCTGCTCCTGACGATAGCCACTCTGCTCCTGTCTCTTGAGACGCGGTTCACCACCCATATCGGCGAATTCTTTGCGTTGGTGCTTCTCGGCACGGTCGGGATGCTCTTCCTGGTCAGCAGCGAAGATGTCCTGATGATCTTCGTCTCACTTGAACTGACGAGCCTCTCTCTTTACATCCTCACCGCCTTTGACAAGCGCAGCGTCAAATCCTCCGAAGCAGCCTTAAAGTACTTCCTGTTTGGCGGGATGGCGGCGGCTTTCACCCTGTTCGGCTTGAGCTTGCTCTACGGGATAGCCCACTCGACTAACCTGGGCCAAATCGCCCAGGCCATCGCACAAAGGGCCACCCACGCCTCCGGGACTTCGGGGACTTCCCACCTCACGCTGGATCCGGTCCTGATCCTGGCCATTGTCACGACCGTTGCCGGGTTTGGCTTCAAACTCGCCACCGTCCCATTTCATCTCTGGGCGCCGGACGCTTACCAAGGCGCCCCGATCCCCAGCGCCGCCTTGATCGCGTCCGGGTCGAAACTGGCCGGGTTTTTCATCCTGGCCAAGGTCATGTTCCTCGGATTTGCGGGTTCCGAAGGCACCGCCGCCTGGCGCGCCTTTCTCCCCGGCTGGGTTCCGCTGCTGGCTGTTATAGCAGCCGCTTCCATGGTGTTAGGCAACCTGGCCGCGCTGGTGCAGGGCAGCGTGCGCCGGCTCATCGCCTATTCCGCCATCGCTCACTCTGGGTATATGCTCATTGCCCTCTTGTCGCACCGGGCTCAGGCCATGGCGCCCCTGCTCTACTACGTGATGACCTATGGCCTGACAACGCTTGGCGCCTTTGGCGTCGTCAGCGTTGTCCAGGAAAGGGCGGGAGGGGATAGGCTGTCTGACTTCGTGGGGCTTGGCCGGAGCGCGCCGCTGCTCTCATTTTGCATGTTGATTTTCATGCTGTCATTGGCTGGCATCCCGCCGCTAGCCGGCTTTTTCGGGAAGTTCTATCTCTTCAGCTTCGCGCTGAGTGCCCACAGCTCAGGCCTTGGCCTGTTATGGCTGGTCAGCCTGGCCGTCGGCATGAGCGCCGTGTCCCTTTATTACTATCTCCAGGTTCTAAAGCAAATTTACGTTGTCCGGGCGGTCGCCCCTGCCAGTGCCCTCAAGGCCCCCGTCTCGACACAGACCGTCCTGGTACTGTTGGCTCTGGCGGTTTTGGCCTTGGGCTGTGTGCCGGGGTTGGTGCTTGGGCCGATCCTCGGGGCGTTGCGGCTGTAGCTTGGATTTGCATCCCCGGAAAGCGCCGGTATCCGTGGCACTCAATCTCGGATATCAGTCTGCTGCTTGCCTTGGACCCCGCATCAACATTCGGCTCAGAGGAGTGTCCTTATGCGGCTCACAATGCGCATGATCTTGGGGCATTGAGGATCTCCCAACGGAGCCCGGGTCCGTCAAACTCCAGGGTGGCATCATAGGCTGGCATCGGGAACAATCGTGAGTTCGAAATCTTGTACCTGCTCAGGGTGTGCAAGGCGCGGGCTCATCAACCGAGCGGCATCCGACTGCCCCACGTTCGGCACCACCACGTACACCTTTGTCCGATCCGGCAAGCGGATGCCCTCAGGCAGCCTGACTTGCCCGTTCTCCACAATACCCTCAAAGGTCGCCAGCTTTATGTGCGCAAACTAACAGCTTCTCGGGAGACGTTCAAGCTCCCATTGAGCTGTTTGGCGGCTCCGCGCATTTCGCGGCGCTCAAGCGGTTCGGGGACGTTCTCGAAGCGACCAGGCGCGGAACCTCTGCGATGGACACCAAAGCAGTCACGGCGTCATTACTCTCGTCGAACTGGACCGCGGGGCGGCAGGCAAGTTGCAACATTGCCAATTGAATCGCGCCGGGGGAGATCTTAATCTAGAAGCATGGAAACCGAGGTTGTTTAGAATGTGAAGCTCCAGGAATTGGAGGAGGGTGGATTCTTGGCCACCAGCGCCGAGCTGCCGGGGCTCGTTGTCCAGGGCCGAACACGTGTTGAGGCCATGGAGTTGGCTCAGGCCAACGCGCGAATCCTTATGGAAGTGTACCTTTCAGAAAAGCTGCCTCTTCCTCCGGCCCTGCGACGCGCCTTCAAGCGGAGGACGAGGCTGGTCAACGTGGCGCTTCCCGTTTCCGTTCCCGTTCCCTCATGAGGCGGTTGCCAGCGCTCAAATGAGAGCGAATCCCTCCTGGAGTGGCACGTAGGTCCACTCTTGCGTCCCCAGCTCTTGGACGATAGGCTCTTAACATGAAAACAATCACGGTGCGACAGTTTTTCCGTTCGCCCGCCAATGTTACGGCGCTCGACCCCGGCCAAAGCCTCGTGGTAACGGAGCAGGGGCGACCTTCGTTCATCGTTACGAAGGCCCCAAATCGACCCCGTAAAACCATCGAGGATCTCGAACGGGAAGCGCGCTACGTCAGTCCTAAGAGCGGACCGAAGGTCAACTTCACTGAAGCGATACGCGAGCTAAAGGGCCGATGATCTACGCCGACACCACTTTCTTTGTGGCGCTCAAGACTAGGCGGGACACATTTCACAGCAAGGCTGTGCCGTTTTACGAGCGTCACTAGGAAAGGATCTGGCTCTGGTCGCCGTGGCACAGGGCCGAGGTGTTCAACACTATCCGGCAGCTTGTTCGGCACCCCGACCCGAAACGCCATCTGCGCATGGAGGAGGCCCGAAGAATCATCCGCATGATGGAAGATGACGTGCGAGTGCGGTATTTCGCTCACAGGGAGGCGGACTGGCGTGAGGTACTGCGGACATTCAACGTCCTGAGCGAGGCTCATGCGTGCGAGCTTGCTTGCCGGTCATCAGACCTGCTTCACGTTGCATACGCCAGCGAGCTCTCCGCGGCGTTGTTTGTTGGATTCGACACAGACCAACTGGCTATCGCACAGTCGGCCGGACTCAAGGTGGAAAGGCCCTCGTGAGGTTGAGCCGACCTCCCTGTCCTGCGCAACCGTGCATCACCACAGCTCTCCTCACCCCGGCAACGCCCGGACGCGTGCTCAAGCCCTGCCGGTGCCAGCGTTCCGCCGGGTGGAGGATAGCTACAGCTGTTGGAGGTTGACCCTTGCAGAATCATAGGCGGACATCGGGACCGAGGCTGAGATAGAAGTCCCCTGCCTGCTCATGATGTGTGAGGCGCGGGCTCATCAACCGAGCCGCGTCGGGTTCTCCCACTTCCGGCACAACCACGTGTACCTTTGTCCGATCCGCCAAGCAGATGCCCTCCGGCAGCCTGACTTGCCCGTTCTCCACAACGCCCTCAAAGGTCGCCAGCTTCATGTGCGCAAACTAGACGTTATCCGAAAGGGTCCGGTCCGGCTCACTTCATCGGCCACTTCATCGCTCACTTAATCGAGAATTGAGGAAACTCGATAAAGTGGCCAATTAAGTGCCCGATTAAGTCACCCTTTTCGGATAGGCTCAAGCTAACAGCTTCTCGGTAGAGGTCCAAGCTCCAGTTGAGGCTCATTCGCGGGGAGCAGGCGGGGCGGGCGGTGGCGTGTGTTTTACCAGCAGAGGGATGCTGGCCCGCGACTCGTCGTCCATTGCCAGGTCAATCGAGTAGAGGCCGGGGCCCTCGAACTTGAGCTGCTGAATATTCACCACGAAATTGCGCGTGCCGAAATGAGAATCGCCGGGAATTTGCACCTGAACCGGGATGTCAATGCTGGGCATGATTGAGCGTCCATCGGCATCGACGAAGTTGAGCCGCAGGGTGTGCGAGCCTTCGTCTTCGTGACCAAAAGTGATGCGCAAGGCAATCGAACATTGAGGATGAACGGCCGGGAGGTGCGATGTATGGATCGTGTCGAACGCTCCCAGCAGGTTGAGCTTTCCGTTTTCGTCGGTTGCGGCGTCGCACAAAACTGCCACTTGAATGTTCATGTGTTTGTTACTCCCGATTATGTGGTTCGGAGCCTTAGAATGAACATTGGACCTAAAAGAATCAATCCAAATCTCGGCTCAGTGGCGGACATGGAAGCCGAAGTGGCGGAAAGAGTGAGGGACTGACCACGATGCCTCCCCCTTCGCTTACTGACGCGCCTGGAGGAATGCCTTTAATTCCGCCGCCGCCTTCCCTCCGAAACCAGGCACCTGGGCGATTTCCTCGATACTGGCAGCCCTCAGTCGCTGGATGGAGCCGAATTTCTTGAGCAACGCCGTCTTGCGCCGCTGGCCAATGCTGGGGAATTCGTCGAGGATGCTCTCGGAAATCTTGCGCAGCCGCAACTGGGCGTTGTAGGTGGTGGCCAGGCGGTGCGACTCGTCCCGGACGCGCTGAAGCAGCTTCAGGGCGCCGCTGTCGCGAGAAAGCCGCAGCGGCTCAGACTGCCCAGGCCGGTAGATCTCCTCAAATTCCTTGGCCAGGCCGATAATGGGAACATGACCCAAACCAAGTTTCTCCAACTCGGCGCAAGCGGCACTGAGCTGGCCCTTGCCGCCGTCAATCAGGATCAGGCCCGGCATCCCGGGCACAGGTTTCTCCGGGGGCGCGGTCCGCGGGCATTCCGGGCTTGAAATGGCCAAAGTGCCCTCTGACTCCGATGGCACGCCGCTTGGTTCTAATGTCTTCATGCTATCGCCAGGACCGGCCTCAGACCCGCTGCCGGTCTTAACGCTGGGGAAACCTGCCCCGGAGCGGCCCTCCTTGAGCACCCTCGAATAGCGGCGCCGGACGACCTCGGCTATCGAGGCGAAATCGTCCTGGCCTTCAACCGACTTGATGCGAAACCGGCGGTAATTGGCGCGGTCCGGACGCCCGTGGCGAAATGCCACCATTGAGGCCACTTTGAACGTGCCGCTGATATTGGAGATATCGAATCCGTCAATCCGCTCCGGCAGCCCCGGCAATTCGAGCACGCGGGCCAATTCAGCCAGGTCCTTTTCCGAGTCCAGCGCCATCGGCAGACTGTAAGGCACACGCTCGAAACGGTTCACCTTGCGCGTGGTCCGGCACAAATCCGCCAGCATATCTCGCAACTCGGCCGCCCGCTCATATTCCTGCGCCGCCGCCGCCTTCTTCATCTCCTCCTCCAGCTTGGATTGCATCTCCTCACACTGGCCCTCCAGGAAGTCGCACGCAGCCTTGACCTGTCCGACATATTCCTCCCGGCTGACGTTGCCGATGCAGGGCGCGGTGGAGTACTTG
>JBJKSV010000197.1:0-9473 GCA_046703605.1 Limisphaerales bacterium | reverse complement strand
CCCTGCGGAGTTTTGACGAGGAGGCCATCGGCTTCCAGGTCGTCGAGGGACTCAAGCTCGCGGGCAAAATGGGCCTGGAAATCGATGCCAAGAAGCCCAGACATGTGGGCGTAATCCAGGCTCAGATCGCACATGAGGCGCATGATGGTAGTGCGCCGGAGCGTGTCCTCTTCGGTCATGACATAGCCCCGGCAAAGAGGCGGATTGCCGGCATCCAGCGCGGCGTAATATTCCGGCAGTTCCTTATGGTTTTGCCAGTAGAACCCGTCTGCCTGGGAGATGGAGGACATGCCAAAGGCATAGATGTCCGCGCCGCCGCGGGTGCTATAGCCTTGGAAATTGCGCTGGAGCGTTCTCTGCTTCTGGGCCTGCGTCAGTTCGTCCTCGGCGCGGGCGAAATGGTCCATGCCAATATAGACATAACCATCAGAGGTGATGCGCTCGATGGTCAGCTTCAGCAGTTCCAGTTTGGTTTCCGGCGAGGGCAGAGACTCGACTTTGAGGATCTTCTGAGCCGGTTTCATCCAGGGCACATGGGCATAGTTGAAAACGGCGAAGCGGTCTGGTTTGAGGGAAAGGGTCTCGTCGAGGGTCTTGACAAAAGAGGCGGGTGTTTGGTACGGAAGCCCATAAATCAGGTCGATATTGACGGACTGGAATCCGAGCTCGCGCAGCCACTCGACCACTTGCCGGGTCATCTCAAAGGGCTGGATACGGTGGACGGCCTTTTGCACTACCGGGTCGTTATCCTGCACTCCCATGGACGCCCGGTTGAACCCGACCTGGCGCAAAGCGGCAAGGTGCTCGCGAGTCAGCCGGCGCGGGTCGATTTCCACCCCGGCCTCGACGTCCTCGGCAAAGGCAAATCGCGAATGAATCATGTCGCCTATCCGCCGGATTTCGTCTGGATGAGAAAACGTGGGGGTGCCGCCGCCGAAATGAAGCTGAACGACCCTGCGCTTGGGATTGAGCATGCCGCGCATCAGATCCATCTCGCGCTGGACGTAATCGAGGTATTGGCCGCTCTTCTTCTGGTCTGTGGTAATCACAGTCGTGCATCCGCAGTACCAGCACAACGAATAGCAGAAAGGCAGATGAAAGTACAGGGACAGGTCACGGTCGGTTTGGTTGTTGGCCCTGATTTTGTCCAGGAAGACCCCCGGGTCAATCTCACTCGTAAAATGCGTGGCGGGCGGGTAGGATGTATAACGGGGGCCGGGGACGTTATACTTCTTCACCAGATCGAGATCGACCTTCAACATGCTCATAATAAAATCTACGCTACGGTGCGGGGGCGCATTGTGGCCATGCGCGGACGGTTTGGACCAAGGCTTCGAGGTTCTCGATCTTCGCGTCGGGCGGAACCCCGTGTCCGAGATTAAAGATATGGCCGGGGCGGCCCCGCATTCCCTGCAAAAGCCGATTGGTCTCGTCGGCAACAATCCGCGGCGTCGTCTTTAGCACGAAAGGGTCGAGATTGCCCTGGACGGCCATGTGGCTTGGCAGCACGCTGCTAAGCTTGGCCAGGTCGATGTTCCAATCGATGCCCAACACCGCCGCGCCGGTATCCACGAGGTCCTGCCAGTTGCCGTGCGCCCCGCGCGAAAAGACAATGACGGGCACCCTCCCCTTGACGGCCTCAACTACCTGCTTGAGCCACCGGCCCGAGCCGGCGTTAAAACTGCTGTCCGATAAACCGCCGCCGAGACTATCGAAGACCTGGACTGCGTCCACTCCCGCATCGATCTGGAGGCGGAGGAACCTGGAAACCGCCTGCGTCAAGATACCGAGCAAACGGTCGAAGAGCGCCCGGTCACCATAGAGCAGGGCCTTTGCTTTGGTGTATTCCCGCACGCCGCCGCCTTCTATCATGTAATTGGCAAGCGTCCACGGCGACCCGGCGAAACCTAGGAGGGCCGTGCGCTTATCCAGGGTAGCGCGGATCAACTTCAGCGCTCGAGGCACATATTGCAGCCGCTCAGTCACGGCGTTGGTCTCCAACCGCGCGACATCCTCACGCGTCTTCAGCAGGAACTCCATGGAGATGCCGCCCCCTTCGGAAAAGCGGTATCCCTGTCCCAAGGCCTCGGCCACCACCAGGATATCACTGAAAAGAATCGCCGCGTCGAAATCGAATCGGCGAATGGGCTGCAAGGTCACCTCCGTCGCCAGTTCGGGCGTCTGCACCAGTTCCAGGAACGAGTGCTTTTGCTTGAGTGCCCGGTATTCAGGAAGCGCGCGGCCCGCCTGGCGCATGAGCCAGACCGGGGGGCGATCCACTTCCTGGCATTGACAGGCCCGCACGAATCTCTCGCGGTTTGTGAGTGGCCGTCCGATCCGTGTCGCTGCCAAAGCGGTCGTGGAGGGCTCAACCTCGGGAAGAGCCCGCTTAACCGGAGTGGCTGTGATATTCATGAAAATCTCTGGGCCTGCGGGTATTATGTCTGGTTCACACCTCCGGGCTTGATGCCCGGCGGCATGCAACACATTAGCAGGACGGATGGCCGGAGGTCAATGGCTGTACTTATATTGGTGTCTGGACAGCAATGATTGGCGTCCGGACAGCAATTCCTAATCCGTCTCGGTTGGCCTTCAGACGTTGGTTCGCCGCCTCGGCTACCGCCGCGTCAGGATCGCCCCGGTGAGCAAACCCACAAGGAATGCCACCCCGACCGATTCATAGGGATGTTCGCGAATCGCCTGGTCGGTGGCCTTGGCCGCGGCGCGGGAGCGCTCTTCAAGTTGATCGCAAGTAACCTTCGCCTGGGCGATAGCATCTGAAAGCCGGGAACGGGCCGCCTTCGCCTTTTCGCTCATGTCTCCCGCAGTCGCTTTGATGAGTTCTTCCGCATCGCGCGCGAGGGCACGGAGGTGCTCTTTGACCTTCTCAGTCCGGTTATCGCCTTGAGGGGCGGGTGTCTCCATAGGTGTCTCCATAAGAACCTCTTTCCGTTAAAGGACGCACTGGGCGGCTGTGTTGCTCGAGCGAGCCGGCCACGGCAAGCTCCATCCGCAGGCCCCCAGTGTCCGATCCAATATTCTCCCTGGCGGAGCGGGCGTCAATCACCCTGCCGCAGATTCCTGAGGCGCCGCCAAGCGCCCCATAAACAGGAGCACGCGAGCGCTCTTGTCGCGGATGAGAAAAAGGAAGGGGTGGTCGGCGCGAAAGACGGGCGGCGGCGGCGGCCGGTGAGCCGGTACGGCCAAGGTGGAGAAGTGAACTGTCGTAGCGGCCGCGGCCTCGGTGCCCTCCTCCCCGACTTCAACCCGCGCTTTGTGCGACACCGCGGAGATAAAAAGGTCGGTGGCGCCATCAACGCCCGAAAAATCCGCCCTTCTTGAGAAGGCATCGGGCATGCCCATTCTGGCCAACTCCGGCGCCAGTTCCAGCGCCCTGTCCAACTTAAACCTTGGCAGAAACAGATTCACCTTCTTGGCGTTGAGCGCCTTCAGGCAATTTGCCAGGAACTCCGGTGTGAGCCTGGACTCCAGCCCCTCCAGGCTCTGGCCCTTTTGTGGCAGGAGGATGAGCATCGCGAGCTTGTCTCCCGCATAAGGGAGTTCAACGGCCTGGAACTGGTCGTTTTCAGTGTAGGGCACCGTGTCCAGATGATGCATCATCGACACCTGCACCGGGCGCCCGCTGGAGAGGAAGAACGGCTGGGCCTTTGTTTCGCCCTTGGGAAAAGGGATCGCCCACGCGCCCTTGAAATAGATGGCGTTGGCAAGCACGAGCCGCGTCGCGTCGTTTAAGCTTCCCGGCCCAAGCATGCTCGGGATCTTGCCTTCGGTGCGCTCCGAGATCCAGCGATTGATGGCCTCGATAGCGGAAGCGGACGAAGTCTTGAAATCCGCTTGCTTGACACTTGCCTGGTATTGGGTGCGAGCCAGTTCCAGAAACGCCGGCAAGAAGGGGTGGCCCTCCTGGGCCCAGAGCGCGTTGGCGATGCGAAGTTCGACCCCATGCTGCGCCTGTGCCTGGTCAAGAGCTTGCTGAAGCTGCTCGACAGCGGCGTTGACTGTCTGCTGGTTGGGTGGAAGGTGCAGGACTTCCGCCATCTGTTTCCGAGTATCCCCCGCGGCGCCGCTGTAGGACAGGACCAGGCAGGTCGAAATGCTATACGGCGAGAAAAACAGGTTTCCCGGTCGAGTTTTGAGGTGGGCATAAATGTCAAGCGCGAACTGGGTATCCGCCCGCGCGAGCTGATCCGATGGCGGCTCGGATGCCCTCCCTGCTGTCGCGGAAAGCGTCGTCATAAGCAATGCGCCCAGCGCAAACGCTGTACCGCAGAACCGTAACCAAGCGTTGAATTCACCCGTCATACAGATTTGCCTGTTTCGATTGCTGCCCCCCTTGGATGAAGTTTCACAGCACCTGTATCGACAAGGGCGTCGGTTTCGAGTCTTCTGGGTTCTTCCTTTCGCGCGCCGACGGCCAACAGTTCGGCATCCAGCCAGTTCTCGACTCGGATTGGCGTCGTCGCTCTTCCCATCTCGCCATGCATACTACAAGGATACCCATAGCAAGGAAAGCGGCAACAGAAATGCGAGGAATGCGCGTTGCCTCGAAGCGCGTCTTGACTGTCCAGCGGGATGCACCCTATTGCCCGCCCGGCCCAAGCGAAGATGTTCAGTTGGCAAGAAGTTCGAAAATCATTTCCAAGATCATGCAAGAAATAGTCACAGACATGAAGCACTCGACATCGGCGCTTCTGGAACGTGCGCCTCTGATGCACCAAAAAGAGCCTGTTTCTTCTCCAGCCCATCGCACGCGCGCCATCCCGTACCCGGCTCTCCAGCATCACGGCCTGATTGGAGATCGGCGCACCGCCGCATGCATCTCCTCGGATGGGACCCTGGATTGGCTCTGCCTGCCGGATTACAACGGCGACATCCTTTTCGGCGCACTGCTGGATTGGGCCAAGGGTGGCCTGTGGAGGATGGGACCCGCGCAAATGGTGGAGGGCGAGCAGAGTTATGAGGAAGACACCATGGTGCTGGAGACACAATGGGACCTGGAGACCGGCAGTTTGGTTCTCCGCGACACCATGCTCTGGCCGGAGGCCAATCGTGCCCCCGAACAAAACTCGTGCCGTGTTCTGGTGCGAGCGCTGTCTTGCACGCGAGGCAGGGTGCGGTGCGAATTTGACCTGCGCCCCGCCTTCAATTTCACCTTGCCTCAGATCGAGTTCTCCGACTACTCGACTGGCATTTCCATCCAGGTCAATGAATGGACCCTGCGGCTTTGGAGCAACCTGCCTCCTCAGCCCGACGGCCCCGCCCTCCTGCGCGAAGTGGAGTTGAAGGAAGGGGAGGAGTTGTGGGCGGTATTGGAGTATGGCGCGGCGGGCCACGGCTGGTCGGTTGAATCCGCCGGGGGCGCGTTGAACCAAGCGCGAGAGTATTGGCGGAACTGGCTGGGAAGCATTCATCACACCGGCTTGGGAGCGAAGGAAATGCGGCGCACCGCGATGATCATTCACATGCTCAGTTACGCGCCGGATGGGTCGGTCGTGGCGGCGCCAACCACGTCGCTGCCGGAGCGCATCGGCGGCGGTTGGAATGCCGATTACCGGTTTTCCTGGGTTCGTGATGCCTCCTTGACGATGGGAATGCTGGCGCGCCTGGGCCACTGGCAGGAGACCGAGCGGTATCTGCAGTGGCTGGCCGAACGGCGTTCCCGGTTCGGCCAACCCCTCCAAGTGCTCTACGGCATCCATGGCGAAAAGCGCCACAAGCAACGGCAACTCTCGGCGGTCGCCGGCTACCGCAACTCGGCACCCGTCCGTATCGGCAATCATGCCTATAAGCAATTCCAGATCGGTTCCTTCGGTTTTCTGGCCGACTGCGTCTGGCTCTACCTGGAGCATGGGGGAGACTGGCGGGAAGACTATTGGACGCTGGTCTGTCGTGTCGCTGAGTATGCGCTCAAGCATTGGCAGGAACCGGATAACGGCATCTGGGAACTCTCAGAAAAGCAGCACTTCGTCAGCAGCAAGGTCCTGAGTTGGGTAACGCTGGAGCGGGCCGTCAGAATTGCGCAAAAGGTCAATGCCTCGTTTGATGTAACTGCCTGGCAACAGGAGTTGCCCATCATCCATCGGGACGTCATTGACAACGGGTGGAGTCAGCGGCTTGGGGCCTTTCGCCAACGCTACGAGGCTGAGAATCTCGATTCGGCGACGCTCCTTGTTTCGGTCCTTGAATTCCTGCCCGGCGATCATCCGCGTGTGCTCTCTACCCTAGACGCCGTCAGCGAGGGCCTCACCATTAATGGACTTGCCTACCGCTTCGACCCGGCGAAGACCTTTGGAGAACTCGATTTGCCACTAGGCCAAATGGAAGGCGCGTTTCTCCCTTGCGCCTTCTGGCTGGCCACAGCCTACGCCAAAGCCTCACAGCCCGAAAAGGCAAAGGCCATCCTCCGGCAAGTCGAGGGCGTGGCCGGCAAACTGGGCCTCCTCGCCGAAGGGCTTGACCCCAGAACCCGTCATTTTTTAGGCAATACTCCTTTGCTGTTCTCGCATGTCGAGTACATCCGCGCGAAAATGGAACTTGCGAAGTCGCTGGGCGGGGACCCCGTAACATCCTGACGCCGTGGCCAGATAACGTGGCCGAAGTGGCGCGCCCTCCACATCACGATTTGAGGGAGCAGGCACCACTGCGGTGCAATCGGACAACAGGCGGCTCGTAATGCGCGGGCAGTCCAGTTGTTGCAACTGTTGACCAACGAGTAGTGGCCTGTGGAAAGGTAAAAGTCCTCCCATGAATATGCGCTGGGGAGAGGAATCGTCCTTGGAGCGCTGGTGTTGCCTATCTTATGCCCTCCGCGGCTTGCTTCCACGCCTCTCTTCGGATTCCTGGCGGCCACTGCTTGCTTGCACTTTTCCATCTTCCTCTTTTGATTCTTACACCTTGAGGGGCTTTGCCTCGGCTGAAGGTAGGAGGTCGAGTAACCTCGCGCAACACGGGTGTTTTCCAGCAATTCTAATTTTGATGGCCAGAAAGCGAAAGCGGCGCGGACCGCCGCTTTCGTGCTCTCCTTCTCGACGCCTAAAATGAGAGTGGCTGCTGGCACGCGGGTGTGGTTTGACTTCTCAGTTTGCAAGCTGTTAGATTTGGCAGCGGATGAAGATGCCATACGTGATTACTGCGGAACGCTCCGGGATCGAGAGGAGTCTCCCATAGATGGCCCATGCCAGGGATTATCGCCATAGTCGGCCGGCCCAACGTCGGCAAATCCGCCTTGTTCAACCGGATTGTCGGGCGCCGGATCGCCATCGTGCATGACCAGCCTGGTGTAACGCGCGACCGCATTACTGCCGAGGCGCAGTGGCGCGGAGGGTCTTTCACGCTGATCGACACCGGTGGGATTGGGCTGAGGGCTGGAGAGAAGAGCCACGATGCTATCATTAAAGCCGCTCTCGAACAGGTCGAACTGGCCATTGAAGCCGCCGACCTCATCATTCTGGTGGTCAATGTCCAGGAAGGGATCGTTCCGCTGGATCAGCACGCGGCGCAACGGCTGCGGCGGAGTGGCAAGCCGGTTTTGGTGGCGGTCAACAAGGTCGATACGCACCGAGTCGAGGCCGATGCCCTGGAATTCAACGCGTTGGGCTTCGAGAAGATTTTCCCGGTCAGTGCCATTCATGGGGAAGGAATCCAGCCGCTCCTGGAGGCCGCGACAGCTATGCTTCCTCTAACGGCTCGGCTACCAGCGACACCGTGCGAGGAGCAACCAAGGGCCACAGAGATCACAGCCGATGCCAGGCCGCCGGCTGAGCCAGCCCTGTCGGTGCTCAAACTGGCCATTGTTGGGCGCCCCAATGTCGGCAAATCCTCGATCATCAATGCGCTGACCCATTCCGAGCGCGTTGTGGTCAGCGAGGCGCCCGGCACGACGCGCGACGCCGTGGATGTCCCGCTTGATGTCAAGACCCAAACCGGTTCCGAGTCTTACATCCTCATCGACACCGCGGGTATGCGCAAAGCCCGGCGCGTCGGCGACTCCATCGAGTTTTTCAGCGTCAAGCGAGCCGAGGACGCTGTCGGGCGGTGCGACCTCGCGCTGTTGGTCCTGGATGCCCAGGACGGCATTACCGAGCAGGACAAAAAGGTCGCCGACAAGATCGTTGAGGAACGCAAGGCCTGCATTGTCCTGGTAAACAAGTGGGATCTGATGAAAGAGGCGATTCGCAAGGCTCGCGAGGAGGAGATCGAGCGCCGAAAACGGAAACAGACCGGCCCGCAGACCATGACGACCCTCGCTGAATTCGGTGAGTGGGTACAGGAACGGCTCTTTTTCCTCGATTACGCCCCGGTCATCTTTACCTCCGCCAAGTCCGGCTTCAATCTCGACCGTTTGCTGGAGGCGGTCTCTTACGTGGCGGCCCAACTGCGGCAAAAGATCCCCACCGCCATCCTTAATCGCACCTTGCAAGAGGCCATCGAACGCCGGCAGCCGGTGAGCGCCCGCGGGCATCGCCTGAAGTTCTTTTATGCCACGCAAGTGCAGCACGCCCCGCCGACCTTCCTCCTGTTCCTCAACCGGGAAGACCTCCTCGCGGCGCAATATAAAAAATACCTTGCCGATCAGCTCCGGCGCGCCTTTGGATACGAAGGCTGCCCCATCGTCCTGGTTCCCAAAGCCCGCCCCAAGACCATCGAGCCAATCCGCAAATATAAGAACCGGCCCAGAGCGCGTGGCCAGAATCCTTGAATCTCAAACAACAGCCTCAGGTTGCCCAGCTTCCTGTCACATCGGGAAGCCGTCAAAGCTGAATTTCGTAACTGGCCAAGCCCTCGTGGTCCTGGACAGATGCGTGGAGCCTCTTCGACTCATTTCGAGCTTGAAAAGCTGCCTTGGCCGGATATAAAAGCGTCGTATTGGTTCCCGGATGAAATTAGCACTCACATATTTCGAGCGCGTTTGCGCGGTCGGCACAGAGCCCAGTGCGCCTGCTGCCAGCCCGGGGAGCCTTTTGAACCGTAAGTGTAAATCAACCCAGAATTACCTATGCCAAAATCCTATTCATTGCCGGGCCTCTTTCGGCCGGCCCTTGTCCTTGTCCTGGCGCTCGGCACGTTGCCGGTTGCCCAGGCCCAGGACGCAAAGTCTGCTTCAACCCCAACCAATTCAGTTCCGGCCCCGCCCAAGAACCCATGGGAGACAACCGCCGCCGCCGGAGTCACTCTGACCCGCGGCAACAGCAAGACCTTCCTGGCAACTCTGACCATCGATTCAAAGAAAAAATGGGATACAAGCGAAGTGCTATTAGGCGCCGCCGCTGGATACGGGTCGGACCATGATGTGAAGAACACGGAGTTCGCCAATGGCTATGGGCAGTATAATCGCTTGTTCAGCGATCGCTTCTACGCAGGTCTTCGGCTCAGCGCCAACTATGACGGGATTGCCGGCTTGCAGTATAGGGTCGCCATCAGCCACCTCGCCGGCTATTATCTGATCAAACAGA
>JBJKSV010000196.1:0-3869 GCA_046703605.1 Limisphaerales bacterium | reverse complement strand
CGATTCGCGCGATATCTTTGAGCAACTCCCGTCGCATACCGTCCCCTCGTACCAAAACCGGGGCCGGATGTCCACACAACGATCCGCGCCTCCCCCTACCTTTGGGGCCACGGAGACCGAATTCGCCAAGGCTGTGTGCCGATCTCCGAGCCGTGCTGATGGATTGATGGATGGATGCGCCTGAGCTGCCGGGTGTTTGTCGCGAGGCTCCCGCTGGTTTGTCCGATCCCAAAGGTGTTGACAAGGCCGAGGATGTTGCTGAATGCTGAAAGCAATGAAGAAGCTGGGTTTCAGAGCGGTTAGGGCGCTTGTCTTGGGGTTGGGCTTGTCGATGTTGGCCAACGGCGCTCCTGGCAGGGCGCAGAGCGCCGACCGCCAAAAGTTTCTCGAAGAGGAGCATTTTTTGGGATGCCTTGCTTACGTCTATAATCCGGCTCTCTGGATTAGCTACAATGATACACTTTATTTCATGCCCAAAACCGATGAACAGACCGCCAAGCTCCGGCAGATGATCGAGGCGCGTTCGCGGTACAGCGCCCTGACCGGCCGGAGGGCGAGGTATGATCTGGCGGCTAAGGCGCTCGCGGACAGCGGCATCGACCCGGCTTGGCAGAAGAAGATCCTCCTTCCTTACTCCACCACAAACGAAAATCTTACTCCGACTCTCAGCCGGCAGTTGCGCATTGTTCCTTCCTATAAGTTTCTCAGGGCTTTCGGTGAGGACGCGTTCATTCAGGCCGGGGATTCCATCTATTTCGTGATGGATTACCGGCGGGGCGGCTCCCTGGACTCTGACACCAACGCCTTTGCCTCCGGCACAAATGCATTCCTGATCAAAGAGGGCTGGAAGACGTTCACGACGTCTTCGGGCCAACTTCGACGCGTCGAGGCCTTCACCAACGCGGCCCTGAACAAGCACGAGACCGCGATTCTCAATGCCGCTGTCACCGCCTTCCGCAACGAGGCCGCCTCACTCGCCAAGGCCTTCTCCAGCTCCGTTGCCAGAAGAGAGGATTTCGAGAGTCTTAAATCCCGCGCGAACGACTCTTCCCCTTACCTTCAGTATCTGCTTGCGAGGGCCTATCTCAGTGGCAAGGGCACGGAAAAGGACGAGACTCTCGGCATGGAATGGATGCGGCGGGCGGCCGCCAACGGGTCGGGTGACGCCTTGAGCTATTTGAAGAGTGTCAACTCGGCAGCTTCAAAGCCAGCGAGATGACCGCACCCGGATTTTCTGCGCCACCGCCTTGTCACTGGGAAGATTGCCGCGTCTGGGCGCCGGACTGGCGGCGTTCGGAGGAGATCAAGATGTCATAGACGGACGGCTTGGCTTCGGGCCGCCGATTAACACACGCGGACCCAACGAACACTCAGCAGCGATGCAAGCTTTTCCAGTTTATCGCCGATATGGCCAGTGCCCACGGCGCAGTGATGCGCCGGGCCCTGGATATTCCATTCATTCACGAACCGCCGCGCGCCGATTGAAAAACGGTATCGGCTGTTGGTGTTGCCAATTTCCAGGATAGGACCGGGAACCGATTCCCCTTCCGCGACCAGCAGTTCCAATCGCCCGTCCGCGGTTTGGACGACCGACAACAGCGTCACCGGGCCGTGCCTGACGCTCATCTCGACCGAGAGGCCACGGCCCACTTTGCCGTGATAGACCCGCAAGGGGCGTACCTTGGTTTTGCCCTCGGCAATGGCAATGTGACCCGGCCCGTCGTGTCCCTTCAACACCACGTCGTCGTTAAAGTCCATGGCGTAATACTCCGTGAACGAGCCGCCCGCGCCGAACGAGTCGAGGATCTTCATCGCCTGGGCGTTCTTGACCTCGTATTCGCCGGCAACCGGCACGCCACGGGCGGTCAGAAGAGAGTTGCCGAGGATGATCGAGCTGATGGCGTCTTCATTTTCCGGGTTGCCCTTGCCCATGTAATAATAAGCCATCGAACCCAGGTCATGTTCGAGGACCAGGCGATCCAGGGCCACGGACGTGCGCGCGGCCCGCTCCAACTCGGCGGCGGGGCAATCGGGTTGTACGTCAAACACGTCCCGAAACTCCGCCACTCGCCGGCGCACATGCCGAGCCGTCACCGCACGGCGCAAGGCTGCCAATTCATCGACCTCGATGAGTTCGGCGTGGCCGCCAAACACGGCGCATTGCTGGGTCACATCCGAGTAGATGTCCAGCATCCCGCAGTAATAATGGCCCATGAGCCCCAGCCGGTTGTGAAACATGACATTCGCCACGCGCGCCGCCTCGATCCAACCATCGACCTCGCCCCAGCAGGCGGGGTCATCATGGAGCATCCCTGTGACCTGGTGAAAGGTGATCCCCGCGCGGTTGAACACGTTGGCAAACTCGGGCATAGGGCAGGCCGTGCAGTGCGCCAGCCATTCGCCGGTCATTGCCGTTCTGTCCCCCATCCGGTTGAAGCGGGCATAATCAATCGCCGGGACGGGTTGAAGGTTCAAGGCAATGACCGGCACTTTGGCCCGTTGCACGACGGGCAAAACGGTCGAGGACAAGGCGTACGTCGTCACGTAAAGGAAGATTAGGTCCACATCCTCCCGCCGGAACCGATGCCCGG
Source organism: Limisphaerales bacterium (assembly GCA_046703605.1). Taxonomy (GTDB): domain Bacteria; phylum Verrucomicrobiota; class Verrucomicrobiia; order Limisphaerales; family UBA8199; genus JAJYHY01. Next base: position 1,278 of record JBJKSV010000196.1, on the reverse strand, counting down.
CCTCCATGGCTTTGGAAGGCGTGTCGATCAGGCCCAGGTTCACCACTTCCACACCGGGCCGCTTCAACTGCCGGCCAGCTACCGCCAGGTAACCCTCCAGCCTCGCCTTCAGCCCCCGGAATTGCGGCCAGTACGTATCCAAACCAATGCCAAACAGCCCCACGCGCAGGCTTCTGACCGGCGAGCGCAGCGGCTCGGCTAAAGCGCCAGGCGTGTGGCCGGCTCGGTGAGCGGTCCCGGGAAGACCCGCCGGCCCATTTCGTGTTCCGGACCGCCGATTACCAGGCGTTCCTATCCTCGCAGCCGGCCTGGAGGAAGCAGCGCCATCCGCCGCGGATTTGTTTCTCTGCATGGGGCGAGAATAGCGAGCCACGCTATGAGCGACAATGGATACATTGACATTTTCGTTGCACTTTCTGTTCCAACCGGAAAGAAGAGAAGGAACCGCGGAATACACGGAATACACGGAAAAAAGGTAGGGCAGGGGCGTTAAACCGCCTGGACACAGGGGCCGGGCTAGCGTCGGGCTTTTAGCGCTCTCCTTCCGTGTGCTCCGTGTATTCCGTGGTTCCCTCCTACCGCCTACGATCTTTTCGAGTTTATTCAACGGTCTCGATCTCAGTTCGGTCCGACAAGCCAAGAGGAGGAAACCAGACTAACGAGGATGAGTTGCCTGGGGCTTGGTTTGACCCTCTGCCGGTTCCCGCCAAGCCTGGCCAGAACCGCGCTTGAGCGCGCGCTGGCGCCAGGCCCCCGGCGTTGTTCCCACTTTCCGGCGGAAGAGTCGGCAAAAGTATTGGGCGTCTTCGAAGCCGCTATGAAGGGCGACCTCTTTGGTCGTGAGCGAGGTTTTCGCCAGCAAATCGCGCGCCTTGCTCAGTCGGGTCTCGATAAGGTATTGATGCGGGCTGAGGCCGGTGTGATGGGAGAAGGCCTTGCGGAACCAGCTATAGCTCACGTTGAGCTCGCGAGCCAGGTCTGGCAAGCCTACCGGCGCCTCGCCGGCCTCCCGCATCCGGAGGGTGGCGTTGTGAATGATTTGGAGGGCGTGGTCGTCGCCGGCCAGCCGGGACTGCTGGGCTGAATAGAGCAGTCCCAGCATGCAACTGGTGATGCCGGCCATGACCTGTTGCAGGGCGGGGCGGTTGCCGTGGGTCGCCTCCATGATCCGATGAAACAAGGCCAGCAGTTCGTCCTCCTGCCCGGGTCTCAAAACCGGGCGCTCCGGGGCGAAGAACCCGTGGCGGACCAACCCTCGCGCCTGCTCTCCGTCACAGC
>JBJKSV010000195.1:0-7288 GCA_046703605.1 Limisphaerales bacterium | reverse complement strand
TTCGATCAATGACGGTTACTTCATCAATAATCCTGACGTGACGCATTGGCAGGACATTCCCGCCTCCTATCATGACGGTGCCTGCGGCTTTTCCTTTGCCGATGGCCACTCTGAGATGAAAAAATGGTTCAGTGCCACCTCTCGAATCCCGATCCGATACAACTATGTCACGCCGCCGAATTTCGACGCTGCCGGGAGGGCGGATTTTGCCTGGTACCTGGCGCGGTGCGGCATTGTGCAGAACGGCAAGCTCATGTACGGCTATTGAGGCGGGCCGTCGCTCGGCCGGAAGCATGGGATGCGTTGCGGATTGCTGGAGTGCTGGATGAGTAGGTGGATGGTGGGCTAGGCTCACGGCCTGACCCTTCGGAGGATTCTTCTTCCTGTTCCGTGTCGGTTGGTGTTCACTGATCGTCGGAAAAGCTGATCGGACGACATGTCTCGCATTTTAAGGATTCCAACGGCGATGGCGTTGGTGCTGGCGCTGGCGGGCTGTGTGAGCAGCCGTCCCACGCCCGTCCGCCAGTCGCCGGCAGTCATTACGGAGGTGAACCTTCTGACCATGCCGGTGGCCTTGAACCTCAATGCGATCCCCGGCGCTGACGGCGTCCAGGTGCGCGTGTTCCTTGTGGCAGAGGGACAGGCGAAGACGGTGCCGATGACGGCCGGGGCGTTGGAGATTGTCGCCTACGACGGGGCGGTGAATCCGGAGCACCCTCCATTTCAGGTCTGGCGGTTTAGTCCGAACAGCTTGATCCCCTACCGGTTCAACTCGGCCATTGGGGCCGGCTATAACCTCGTCTTGTCCTGGGCGCCGAAGATACTCACCCAGAAACGTGTCGCCGTCCTGGCCGAGTACCTCCCCCCCAAAGGCTCTCCTGTGACTTCGGCCCCCAGCTTTATCGCCGCCACCTCGCAGTAATCGTCGGGGTCATATCTCGACATTACAAATGCCTCGTCCCTGACGATTGCGCGCGGCTCAACGTCAAAGGTTGGGATCTGACCCTGAGGCCTCTTGGAAGAGGAGCGGGGCGAATTTAGCCAGAAGCGGGCGCCAGACCCGAAAGCTGTGCTGGCCGGGGATGTGAACCCAGGCGTGATGGATGCCCTGGGCAGTCAGCCAATCGCAGAATCTCTGGTTTGGCGCGAACAAACCGTCCTGCTCGCCACAGCCGATCCATAACAGGCGCAGCTTGGCATTGGCGCTTTTGTCCAAGCCCGGGAAGTCCTTGGAAAAGTCCGCGCCCAGGCCCCCTGAACTAAAGGCGCCGACATAAGCGAACTGGTTCAGCGAATTCAGCCCGGTCAAGAGCGACTCGGCGCCGCCCATCGAAAGCCCGGCGATGGCGCGGTCTTCGCGGCGGGGTTCGGTTTTATAGGCGGCATCGACGCGCGGCAGGACCTCGTCAAGGAGGGTCTTTTGAAACTTTTCGAGGTTGGTCTGCCAAAGGTTGCGGTTGCGCAACCGCCCCCAGCCGCCCGTGACCACTTCCATTGTCCCATAGCCCAACGGCATGACAACAATCATCGGCCTGGCTTCCCCGCGCGCGATAAGGTTATCCAGGATGACGTTGGCCAGGCCGACAGAGGTCCAGGCGTCGGCAGCGTCGCTGTAACCATGAAGCAGGTAGAGCACGGGGTAGCGCCTGGCCTGGGCCGGGTCATAACCGGGAGGGGTATAGACATAGTAATCACGCTCATCGCCGGCAATCGCCGACTTGTAAAAATGGTGATGGACCACGCCGTGGGGTACGTCGTTGACCTCCCACGGCAGGGACGCCGGCCCCGGAACATGCACCTGGCTGTCGATGTTGAGCAGGTTGTATTTGATGAGCGGGTTTCGAGGGTCGAGAGTCTTGACCCCATCCACCGTGAATGAGTAGGCGTAAATGTCAGGTTGGAGCGGCTCAGTCGTGAGCGACCACACGCCCGCATCGTTCTTTTCCATCTCTGAGGCCTTGACGCCCTCGCAATGAACCTGCACGGAAGTGGCGCGCGGCGCCCAGAGGCGGAAAGTCACGCGGCCATCCGGCGCGACATCGGGCGAGGTGACGGATTGAGCCAAGGCGGAGGCGGCGATGTTTAGAGCAATTAAGGCAACGGAGAGTTTCATAATGCGTCAACTACTACTACAAGCAGACGGGGGCCTTCAATAACAAAACGACTGCAGGGGGCGGTTGAAACCGGCAGGCGGGATGCAGGTTTCCTCGGTGGAGACGCCCACCGAACTCGCTGGCGGGACGCCCGCGCCATGCAAGGTGGCCGATACATTGAATCGCCCCCACGGGCCGAGGAAAAAGCGCTGGCGGGAGGCGGCCTGTGGTTGTATGTATCTTATATTTGTGATAAGCGCCCTTCAAAGGCCGCCGCGGCAAGCCGGTCTCGATGAAGCGGTGCGGAAAGGATAAACCGTATGAAGAAATTGGCCTTGTGTCTGTTAGGCGCCGGTTGTCTCGGTCTGGGGAGTGTGTTGGGCAGTGAGGCGCCGCGCGGCGAACTATTGGAACTGCATTCTTGCGCGCTCTATGCGGGCGGCTGCGTCGTTTCCAGCGAAGCGACCATGGGAGGTCGGTATATGTTGCGGGCATGGAATTTCACCGGTGGCGAGTATGCCGGGGTGGAGCTGGCGGGGCTGAAGCTGGCCGCGCTGCAAGTCGCGTGGGCGAATTTAGCGGCGCATAAGACCGGTCCGGGCCAGGTGGTGGTCTATTTGCCGGAATCGGCGAGCGTTCGAGAGCGGCAGGCGCTCCTAGACTGGTTCGATGCCCGGCAAATGACCGGCTCAAAGGCGCCGGTGGCCACGCGTGTGGTTCCGCTCCGGTTCGCGCTCGCAAAGGGGGCCTGCGATTTTTCGGCGGGCCGCTTCGTCTCCGTGAGCACCCTGCCAGGGGGCCATTTGGACACCTGGTCCTGCGGGGAATCGTTGTGGTACACCCCGCGCACCGCGACCTCGGCGTTTACAGTCGCCCTGGACCGCTCCTCCGCCGTTCAGGAGCCCCTTTTGAAGCTCAAATGGGACGACGCGGGCAAAAAGAACGTGTTCCTGGCCCGGTTTGGCGGGCGTAACTCGCCAGCCAACAGGTATATCGCGGCTGGGGATCTGTTTGCGGCCAGGCAGTAACGGGGCAGGACGCCCGATGGAGACCAAAAACGAACATGCGCCTCGGCGCAGCCAACAGTCCAATAAACCCTCAATCGCGGCAGGATGCCGCAAGTTTCGGGCCGAGAACCTCGGCAAAGGCCCAAGAAAACAATTTTTAATCCTTGAAAGCTCCGGCGCAATTTGAGAAGATATTCGTTCATAGAGTCCGTTTGGGCGAGATAGAGATTGAGTGAGTTTTCTTGAAACAGCGGGCTTCCTGAAGAATATTACTTTGTGCGCGTTGTCCGGCTTCCTGAGTTCGACCATTGAACGCCCGTCGGCGGTCAGGGGAGTGCAATAAGCGGTTGCTGTCAAGCACTATTCCGATCCTCCGTCGGCGAAATTCTGAACCAAACCCGGCTAGGCGCGTCTGACTATTATGCTGAACAGAAAAGAGAACAAAACCAGCCCCAAAGCCGGGGATCACGCCCGGCAGGAGCCGCGGAGCGGAGCCGGAAAAGCGCCCCGCTCGCGTCGGCGCTTCATCATCTCTTCGAAGGCATCGATGCGGGGAGAGCCCGCGAAGGAACAGGAGCCGAACGGTTCGTCCGCTCCGGGCCCCCACGGTCCCGGCAAGGCGGGCGAAAAGCAGGCCTCGGTTTCGTCATCCATTTCGGCGGTTCGGATGGATCTCACCGAGACCATCAAGACCCTGGTTCACCTCGCCCACGAACAGGGGCATGTCACCTACGACGACATCAACGACGTGCTGCCGGAGGGCTTGAAGCCCGACGACCTGGATGACCTCTATACCAAACTCCGCAATCTGGATGTGGACATCGTGGACCATATCGAGGCCGAGCGGGCTAAGCCGGCCGAAGCCGAAGAGGAAGAGGATGTGCGGCTGGAGGTTCTGGACGACCCGGTGCGGATGTACATGAACCAGATGGGCAAGGTGCCCCTGTTGACGCGCGAGCAGGAGGTGGAGATTTGCAAACGGATTGAAGAGGCTGAGACCGAAATGCGCACCCTGGTGTATCGGCTGGGCTTTACCGCCAAAGAACACATCGCCATCGCGGACAAGCTGCTTTCCGAGCCTCCGAAGGAGCGTTTCGATCGCGTTGTGGTGGACAAGAAAGTGGCCAATCGCGAGGGCCACCTCAAGGAGCTGCGCGCCTTAATCAAGAAGGTCAGGAGCCTCGACGCCGAAGTCGATGCTCATTATGCGGATTTGGTCAAAGCGGGGCAGGGGCCAAAGCACACCCGGCTCGCGGCCGAATTCCACAAACTCGACACGAAGCTCCAGGAAACCTTTCCAAAGTTTTATTATAAGCAGCGGGTCCTGGAGGACATGATCATGGTGGCGGGCAACGTGCATGAGAAGTTTCAGGCCTCAATGCGCCGCATCCAGGAGCTTGAATCGCCTCGAAAGGCCAGCGACCAGCACCCGGGCTTGGAAGCGGAGCGGGCCAAGATGGCCGCCCTGAGCCAATTCGTTCGGATGCCGCGCGAGGAGTTTTATTCGATCTTTAAACAGTTGAAAGCGGCCGCCGATCGGGCGCACCAGGCCAAGACACACATGGCCGAGGCGAACCTGCGTCTGGTGGTGTCGGTGGCGAAGAAGTACACCAACCGGGGTCAGTCCTTTCTGGACCTCATCCAGGAAGGCAATATAGGCCTGATGAAGGGTGTGGAAAAATTTGAATACCGCCGCGGCTACAAATTCTCCACCTACGCGATTTGGTGGATTCGGCAGGCCATCACCCGTTCGATTGCCGACCAGGCGCGCACGATCCGCATCCCGGTTCACATGATCGAGATCATGAATAAACTCTGGCGGGCTCAAAAGCAGCTCACCCAGGAGTTTGGCCGCGAGCCGACGCCCGAGGAGATTGCCGACGAGATGCACATGCCGGTCACCCGTATCAATTCGCTTTTGAAGATGGCCCAGCAACCGATCTCGCTGCATGCGCCGGTGGGCGACGACGGCGATGTGAGCGTGGGCGACTTCATTGAAGACAAGACCGCCGAGAACCCCTCCGAGGTCACCAGCTTCAGCCTCCTCAAAGAGAAGCTGGGCGATGTCCTCACCAGCCTGACTGAACGGGAACGAAAGATTCTCGAAATGCGCTTTGGGCTCATTGATGGCTACGAGAGAACGCTGGAGGAAATTGGCAGGATGTACAACGTGACTCGCGAGCGCATTCGGCAGATCGAGGCCAAGGCCCTTCGCAAGCTGCGCCATCCTACGCGCGTTCGGCATCTGCAGGGCTTCCTGGATACGGAAGAGGAAGCCGCCTAGCGGGTGCGATGAAGAACCGAAGCCAGGCTGAGGCCTGCGCCCCAGAATCTGATCCGGCGATGGCGCCCGGCAGCAACAAGCCCGCCAAAGCCGGGCAGATGAGCCGGCGTCCGGATTCCGGCGATCGGGGTGTGGTGGCGGAGTCTTTGGACCCCTACCAGGAGCGGTTCCGGTCTATGATCGAGGGGGTGAGGGACTACGCGATCATTTTCCTGGAGCCCGACGGGCGGGTGGCCAGTTGGAACATAGGAGCCGAGCGGATCAAGGGGTACTCCGCCCAGGAGATTGTGGGGCAGCATTTTTCGAAGTTTTACCGGCCCGAAGACGCCGCCAAAGGCAAGCCGGAACGCGAGATCCAGCTCGCCACGACCGAGGGACGATTCGAGGAGGAGGACTGGCGTGTTCGAAAGGACGGCTCCCATTTCTGGGCGAACGTGATTCTGACGGCCTTGAGGGACGAGAGCGGGAAGCTCAACGGCTTTGTCAAAATAACTCGCGACCTCACCGAGCGGAAGCTGGCCGAAGACAAGATAAGACGCTATGCCAAGGAGTTGAAACAAAGCAACGAGGAACTGGAGCATTTCGCTTATGTGGCATCGCATGACTTGCAGGAGCCGTTGCGCACCTTGAGCAGTTTCTCGCAATTGCTGGCCCGGCGTTACAAAGGCAGGCTGGATGCCGACGCGGACGATTTCATCAGTTTCATGGTGGAGGCGGCCATGCGAATGCAGGCCCTAATCAACGACCTGCTGGCCTTTTCCAGGATTGGCACGCGCGGTCAGCCCTTTGCGGAGGCCAGTTGCCAGGAGATTGTCGAGGCGGCCAAGGAGAACGTTCAAGTGGCAGGCGCCGAGAGCGGAGCGGTGTTCACGCAAGACCCCCTGCCTGCGCTGGTGGTGGATCGGACCCAACTGACACAGCTTTTCCAGAACCTGTTCAGCAACGCCATCAAGTTTCGACGCGCCGGCGAGGCGCCCCGCATCCAGATCTCCGCCGCTCGAGAGCCGCAGGGCTGGCACTTGAGCGTGGCCGACAACGGCATCGGCATCGACCCGCGATTCTTCGACCGTGTCTTTGTCATCTTCCAGCGCCTGAACCCCCGCGAGGAATACCCCGGGACCGGCATTGGGCTGGCCATCTGCAAGAAGATCGTCGAGCGGCATGGAGGGCGAATATGGGTGGAATCTCAGCCCGGAAGAGGATCCACCTTTCACTTCACGATTCCGGATCAAAAGCGACAATTATGACCAGCGCACCACACCCTGCCTGTCCTATTAACATCCTGCTGGTGGAAGATAACCCGGCCGATGTGCGATTGACACGCGAGGCGCTCAAGGAGGCGAAGGTTCTCAACGCGCTGTACGTTGCCCAGGACGGCATCGCCGCCCTGGCGTTCCTGCGCAGAGAGGGACAATATGCTCAAAGCCCCCGCCCCGACCTGATCCTGCTGGACCTGAATCTGCCCAAGCGCGACGGGCGGGAAGTGCTGGCCGAAATCAAGCGGGACGGAGCGTTGCGGCGCATCCCGGTTGTGGTCTTGACGACCTCCAGGGCTGAAGAGGACATCGTGCGCACCTACGATCTGCACGCCAACGCGTATGTGACCAAGCCGGTGGACCTGAACCAATTTCTGAAGGTGATTCAGAGTATCGAGGATTTCTGGCTCGCGGTGGTGACATTGCCTGATGACCAAAGGGCAAAATAGCGTGCGGAGCAAAGATCCAGGCATCGATTAGCGGCCGCCATGGATAAACCCACAAGAGTGCTGCTGGTTGAGGACAACCCGGCGGATGCACGGCTGATCCGCGAGCTGCTCAAGGAGGCGCGCGCGCAAAGCTTCGAGCTTGAACACATCGCCCGCCTGGAGCCGGCCATCGGGCCTTTGCGCCAGAGCCGGTACGAGG
>JBJKSV010000194.1:0-4018 GCA_046703605.1 Limisphaerales bacterium | reverse complement strand
CACCGCTCAACCCCGCGGATGGGGCCGTCTACCCCAACGGTTCCATGGATCTCGCCGCTCGGGGGCGAAAGACCGCGTCTGCTTTGGAGGAAGGGGTGGACCTGAGCAGCGCGACCAGCAACCTCCTTGCTGTGCTCAATGATCCCCATCAGCCCAACGTGCCGTTGATGAGGGATGCGATCGCGATGTTCGGCCCGGAGAAAGCCGCCGCTTTCTCCATCCTGAAGGCGGAGACCCTCCATCCCCAAAAGACGCCGACGAACGACACTCGACTGGTGCAAGAAAAGGCGGTTTTCGGAATCGGTTTCCTCGGGAGGTGGGTTCCTGAAGCCATTCCATTTCTCTGGCAGGCGTATGATTTGCCAAAGAGCAAAGAGGGCAACAATGTCGGGATCGCCCTCCAGGCACTGTCCGCGATCCAGCGGATCGGAATCCAGTCGTCGGACATCGTCCCCTTGTCGGAGCGCGTGCTGGGACTTGCCGATCCGAGCCAGGATACGGACGGGACCCTCAGGTCCCTCGCCGCCAACTGGGTGGCCTGCGAACTTCGGGACCACCCAGACGCAACCTGGCCATACGTTCCAACCGTGGAGGGCTTGCTTCGCATCCCGAATGCCCAGGTGCGATTCTGGGTCGCTTGTGCCTTGCTGGCTTATGAAGGCTCGGAGAATCCCGCGATTGTTCAGGAGATTCGGGCTGGGTTGAGAAGCGGCAGTTGGGCTCAGGTAGCCTGGGCAAGCAGCCTGGACTCGGTAAGCCGGGTGCTCCAAGAGGCGGGTCCGGCCGCCAAAGCGCTGGCGCCCGACATCCTGGCGGCCTACAAAGCGACCCATCATGGCGATCTGGAGCATGCGTGGCTTATCGTTGGAGAGATTGACCCGGACCTGCGAAAGACCATCCCCGGCGTTGACCGGGTCCTCACCCGGGAAAGCAACAGGAAATCGTTCCTCAGCAAACTGGAATCGAGCACGATCACCTACCACGAGCTCGTAGCCGGATTGAAGGACCCGGCTCTGGCGCCCAGCGCATGCACCGCCCTTGCTGAAATGGGCCCTGCCGCTGCGGGCTGTGTTCCGGATATCGTCCATGCCCTCGTAGGCGTAGGCACCTGCCCCGCAGCCTTCCAGCCGATGCTGGAGGACATCCACACAATTAATCCCCAGGCGAAGGTGGTTCAACTGGACGCTCCGATGGTGCTGAAGGCTCTCGATGAAGCACTGCAGGGCAGACCTTCTGCCGAACGGGCGAGATTTGAGCAGGCCTTCCGGGCACGGGATCCCATTTTGTCGGGCCTGCAGATAGTGGCTGCCTACTACTGGTTCACGAAGGAAGACTTTTCCAAATTTGCCAACGATCTGGCTGTCCAAGATCCAGATGCCTACCAGACCTTCGCAAGAGTGTTAACGACAGCGCATCCCGACCTCAAAGAGGCCTTCCAATCGCTCCCTCGATAGCGGGCCTGTTCTATCACCAAATTACGGGGGTGCCCCCCCCTTTGCCAGTTCGCGTTCGGTGCCAGGGCGAACAGGGCCACATCCAGGCCCAGCGTCGAGTCCTCATCAATGACTCCGCCGACGAATTGGGTCGGATGAGCCTGCCCTTGAGGCGCTGCACCACGCGCTCCGAGGCGTGGCACCGAGTGGGAACCGCTCCGCCTGCGCCCAGTCCGATGACCGCCAACCGTTTGGACTGCTCGGCCGGCCTATCCAGCCACTGAAGTGAACGCGAGATGTCCGGTGACCGCCGAACGTCGATGGGTCATCAAGAAGGGGAGGCCACACATTTCTACTCCCCGGGCGGATCGGGGATCCACGGTACGTCGGGGCAACTTCTCGATGACGAGCATACGAATCGGAGCCCGGCGGTGTCATTCTCATAGAGCGAAACATCAGTATGCAGACACATTCATGGTCACTGGAAAGATCCCTCGTCTCGGCCGAGTTGAAGCGGTTCGTATCAGAGAAATGCGCGCAGGTGAGGGCCGAAGTCAGGGCGCCGGAGCATCCGATGTCGCCGGAGTCCGCCGCATATTTCGCCGCGGCGGAGCGGGCCGACTGGCCAGGCCTCTTCGATGCCATTGCGGCGATGCATCAGGCCATGCGCGAGGGCAGGAGCCGGAATGCGCCCTGGGCGGTTTACCCCGCCGAGTGGGCAGTGGTCAACGAGGTTGGCGCGGCCTTGGAGGTGTTTGCGGCTTGGGAGGAGAAGTACGCCATTGCCTTTGCTACGGACATCATCAGCTCGATCCCTCCCGCGAGTATCTTCTTTGGCGGGACTGACCCCGGTCGGTTCCTGGTGACGGCGTTGTCCAGGTCACACGTGCAGGGCGATCCGTTCTTCACCCTGACGCAAGATGCGCTGACCCACCGAAGTTACCTCCGGTATGTGCGCGGCATGTATGGGAGCCGGATCTCCGTTCCAACAGACGAGGATGCCGACCGGGCCCTCCGGGAATACGAAGAGGACGCCCGCTGTCGACGAAATGAGGGTAAATTGCTACCTGGGGAAACGCTGGAGGAGGTCGAAGGCAAACTGGAGATTCGTGGCCAGGTGAGCGTGATGGCCATCAACGGATTGCTGACGAAGCTCATGTTCGAGAAGAATCCCGAGCGCGAGTTCTACATCGAAGAGAGCTTTCCCTTGAGGTGGATGTATCCGCACCTTTCGCCACACGGGCTGATCCTCAGAATCAACCGCCAGCCCTTCTCTGAGCTGCCCGAAAAGGAGGTACAGCGTGATCGCGCCTACTGGAGGCGCTACATCGGGCCGATGGTGGGCGACTGGCTGAAACTCGGTACGTCGCTGGCGGAGGTGGTCGGTTTCGTGGATAAGGTCTATCTCAACCAGGACCTGAATGGCTTCAGCGGGGACCCGGAATACATCCAAAACGAGATGCCCCAGCGGTGCTTCGCCAAATTGCGGGCGTCGATTGCCGGCCTGTACGCCTGGCGTGCCGAGCACACGCAAAACTCTGATGAAAAGGAGCGGATGTCCAAAGAGGCCGAATTCGCCTTTCGCCAGGCCTTCGTGCTCTGCCCAGCCGGTCCTGAGGCGGTGGTCCGCTACGTCAACCTGTTGTTGGGCCAGAAGCGTGTGGACGACGCTATTCTGGTGACTGAAGCCGCGGTTCGGCTTCAAGAGGGCGGTTCGCAGAACACCGAGGCGAAATCTCCCGCGGGGCCTGACCACGCCCGTTCGCAACTCGATATGATGCTAAACCAGCTCAAGAAGACGAGGACTCGATAGCAGTTATTTGGCTTGAAGCGATACGGCTTCCTCCAAAGCCCGTCACCGCTCCGCTCGGGCCGCTTGGCTTCGGGAGCCGCATGCGGGCAGGCACGTGAGAGGCGACGCATCCACGGCGAAACTTTGCGGTTATGCAGTGAAGGCCCGGCCGGCCTGAGGCCGAGAAGCGGCACCGTTCGCCGAGGGCGGGCAGTGATTGTCCAGCTATCTTCCCCGCTTCCTGGACTTCATGGCTTGTTTGGCACCGTGATCGTGTCCCCTGTGCGCAGCCAGAACTGTGGGGCCGGCTTGTCTTGGCTGCAATCGACCACCCATTCCCGCTTTCGGCCGGTGACAGGATCAGTGCTCGTAACCTGGATGTGCGAAAGGTCGGAGGAACTGAGCGCTACATCCGAATTCCAAAGGGCGGGCTTTAGCCAACAGGTTGCCTCTTTGACATCCCGCACCGTTATGCCCCTGCCGTTGCCAATGCTCCTTGCGGTAGGCTCCGGTCGGAGTCCGGAACTCCTGACATAGCACGATAGGAAAATGTCCGCTTTTTTCCTCACTGGGTCTCTCGAGTTGCGTAACGAAGGCGTAGCCGGGAGCCCGGGAAGCGGAGGTTGGCCCGATTGAGTTCCTCGCAGAGTGTCGCGATAGCACGGGTGCGATGGGGCGAACTCTGTGGTGCCAGGGTCACACGTAACTCGCTTTGGGTGACTTCCAGATCGGCCGCACTGCTCAGAGCCGACTGGATCAGGGTACGCCCTTCGTCCCCTGCTCTGCGGTAGTG
>JBJKSV010000193.1:0-4501 GCA_046703605.1 Limisphaerales bacterium | reverse complement strand
CCAGCATAGGCTGGAAGAAGGCTAATACGCCCTCTACTCACAAGCCGATCCACATCCTTGGACCACTTCCTGGCAGGTCCGAAAAATGAACTAAGAAGTCCAAAAATGAGGATTGTGATCCTCCCGTCGGTCTGATTTAATCACCGCGAGTTTTGCGTCCGGTTTGTCGGGCAGTCGAATGGCTGTGCCGAGAAATGGACGTGAAACGCGGAGTCGGGTGAAGGCGATGAGGTGACGCCTTACGCGTGCAATGTATGGCCGCACACTCGATAAGAACCCATGACGACCTTAAAAACGGAACATACAGAGAGACCGTCTGCGGACGGGGCGAGGGGATGCCGAGAGGCGCGCCCTGCCTCGGGGCGGCGGGACAGTGGGAGGATTGGCCATAGCCATCTTCGCCTGGCGGAGGTACGGTTGAATCCTGACCAGCGATGGGAGCGGGGCAGCGATAGTCTCTGTTTTCTCTTTCCCACTGAGGGGGCCATGCAATGTTCCGTCGGCGATGCGCGACAGCGTCTTGCGCCCGGGGACATTTTTGGCTTCGGGGGCTTGGCGCCGGCCAAGGTGCGCGCGGTCCCAGAGGTGGAAGCGAGCTTTTTCTGGTTCTCGGCGCTTGCGGAACATCTCTTCCCGCTGTTCACCAGCGATGAATTGCACCTGCTAAGAAGCGTCATGGCCTTTTACGAAGGTGGCCGATATTACCCGGCCACCCGTAGGTTGGCGCGGAAATGTCACAAGCTCATCCGCAACGTCCCGCCGGAATTCAACCTGCCTCATCGTGTTCATCTGCTCCATGTTGTTGGGACGATCCTGTCGCCGGAGTTGCGGAACCGGCGCCTCGCGCCTGCGGCAGCCCGGACGGAGGCAGAGGCCGCGACGCAGGCGCTCGAGAAGTTGTCTGTGAGCGAGATTCTGGATTCGCGCGTCAGTGAGTTAGCGGAGAAACTCGACTACAGTCTGCGGCACCTCAACCGGTTATTTCATCAGCACTTTGGCATTTCGTTGACCGGTCTGAGAATGGAGTTGCGTCTGCTCAAGGCTGCCTGCCTGTTGCGGGACCCGGCCGTCCAGGTCAATGTTGTCGCCGAACAATGCGGCTTCAAGCAGTTGACCCTCTTTCATTCCTGCTTTAGACGGCGATTCGGCTCCAGCCCTGGCCACTGGCGGCAAACGGTTGCTCCGACCTGCCCCCCCCGGGCCAATCCGCGCGCGCCCTTTGTTCTGTGCGGTCTGCTGGCCCTAGGCCTCTGCGCTCGCGCTTCATCCAATGGCGCCGACGGCAACGGCAAGTCCCGCGCCCTCGATCATTCGCCGTCCGATTTCTCGCCCAGCGTGCCGTCAGGGGACCGCCTTCCGCTCAACAGCCTCGCCCTGCCCGAGGCGCAATTTCTTGGCGCTAGCTTGTCCGATAGCACGAGCACGGCGCAGGCTCCTCAAACCCTCAACGCGGAGGGACTATGCCAATAGCTGGAAGCTGGGGCGCTGAACTCGACTCTTTGTGCCTGCTTTCCCGCGGCATCCGGGTGAGGCCGGGTTTCTGGAGATGCTTCAGTCTGCGGGCCGGTTCGGCGGAGGGGCGAGTTGTCATCCTTCGCGACCGCACCTCCAGCTCAGGCCAGTGCGCGACGGCGCAATGCGATTTCTCTCGTCGGAATGTGCTCTTTAGTGTGGGTGTCCTGGCGGGCGCCACGAACCTGCGTTCGTGTTTGGCGGGCGGCGGGTTGGTCGCCGATTCACTCGGATTCCCAGGCAGGCGTTTCGGCCATGGGGAGAAGACCCCACTTCCGCGTAAAGGGTGCCTCCCTACTATCGGACGAATACCCCGCCTGATTGAGGTTAAGTCGCAGGTAGCCGAGTTGTCTCGGTGCAATCAAGAAGAAGCGGTGGCGGCCTAGATTCGCCGTGCGGAAAGCGTGTTGCGAATTGACGGGCACGGAGTGTGCCCTGGAGTCGCGCCTCCAATGCCTGGATCGATTGAGGATCGTTTATGTCGCCAGTCTATCTATTACCTAGCATGAAGCTCGTGGGTTTCATCCCCAGATGGAAGCGAGTTCTGGATCTGACGTGCATCATCATGGCAACGCCTGTGGTGCTCCCTTTGTCGTGGCTGATTGCGCTGGTCATCAAGCTGGTTTCACCCGGACCCGCCTTGTTCAAGCAGTACCGGGTCGGCTACCGAGGCGAACGTTTCACTTGCTTCAAGTTCCGTACCATGAAGGTGGATGCGGATACCGGTGTCCACCGGGCTTATCTTGAGGAGTTGATGAACTCCGGGCGGCCGATGGAGAAGCTGGACAAAGGGGGCGACCGGCGGCTGATTCCAGGCGGGGCGTTTCTGAGGGCGCTCGCGCTGGACGAGTTGCCACAGTTGTTGAACGTGTTGCGCGGGGAAATGAGCCTGGTGGGGCCGCGCCCCTGCATTCCCTACGAGTGCCAGAACTACACGCCCAGGCACTGGCGGCGGTTTGAGGCCCTGCCCGGGCTGACCGGATTCTGGCAGGTCAACGGGAAAAACCATACCACCTTTGAGGAGATGATCGATTTGGACCTCTACTACGTGGAGCATCAGTCCCTGGGACTGGATCTGCGGATCATCGCGCGGACAATCCCGGCAATCCTTTCGCAGGTGTTGGACCGGAGGCGCAAGTCACGGCGTGGCGCCGATCATTTGGAAACCGAGTGTGATCTGGCCGGGCGCCGGCATCGTTGAGAGCCGAGCGTCGGGCTGGCTTTGGCCAGAGCAGCAAAACCCTAAACCTTAGGAGGTGGTTTGATGACAAAAGAAGATCGAATCAGAGTCGGAGTCATTGGTTGCGGCTATTGGGGACCGAACCTGGTGCGCAATTTCAATTCCCTGCGTGACTGCCAGATGAAGGCAGTGTGCGACGTCAGCGAGGAACGGCTGAAGCATATCACGTCGCTCTATCCAGGCGTCGAAGGAGTGACGGATTTCCAGCGCCTGCTCAACGGCATCGGCGTGGATGCAGTCGTCATTGCCACGGCTGTTCGCTTCCACTACGCGATGGCCAAAGCCAGCCTGCTGGCCGGCAAGCACACGATGATCGAGAAGCCGATGGCCGCCTCCTCCAAGGAATGCGAGGAACTCATCGACATCGCCAAGAAGAAAGGACTCGTGCTCATGGTCGGGCACACTTTCCTTTACTCGCCCGCCGTGCGGAGGATTAAGGAGATTGTGGACTGGGGGGATATCGGCGACATCCGCTATCTGTGCGCGCGCCGGCTGAACCTGGGGCTGTATCAAAAAGACATCAACGTGGTGTGGGACTTGGCGCCGCACGATCTGTCCATCATTCTCCACATCATGAATGAACCGCCGGTGAGCGTCAATTGCCGTGGCAGTTCGCTCGTCAGGCCGGGCGTCGAGGACGTGAGCCTCACGCACCTGTCCTTCTCGAAGAACCGCTCCGCCTTCGTCCACAGCAGTTGGTTGGACCCCAAGAAGACCCGCGAGATGACCATCGTGGGAAGCCGCCGGATGATCGTCTATGACGATGTCCAGCCGCTGGAGAAGCTGCGCATCTTCGACGCGCGGGTTGAGGCGCCGCCGCACTACGACACCTTTGCCGAATTCCAGTACGCCTATCACTACGGCGACATGTACACCCCCTACATCAAACAGGAGGAACCGCTGCGGCTGGAGTGCCAGCACTTTCTCGAGTGCATCCGCACCGGCGCAACGCCACTGACCAGTGGGGCCAGTGGCCTGGAAGTGGTCAAGATTCTCGAAGCTACCTCAACTTCACTGAAGCAGGACGGCGATTCGGTTTATCTTGCCGATGACGCTCCTCTCCCCGACCGGGCGCCCAATCGTGGCAACGGGCGCGGGCTGCGGCGGGGCAGGAACGGAAACGGAAAGGCCGGCGCGCTCCCGCGATCGCGTCTGCGCATGGTCGTCCGGGTCTGACGCCCGCACTGGTCACCCTCCTCCTATGTCGGATCCCACGCAACCTTGTCAGCAAATCGCCCCGGATGTGAAGCTGGGGCGCGGTGTGCGCATCTATGGATTCACCAACCTTTACGGGTGCGAACTCGGAGACGATGTGAGGGTGGGCGCTTTCGTCGAAATTCAAAAAGGGGCGAAGGTGGGCAACCGTTGCAAGATCTCCAGCCATTCGTTTCTCTGTGAAGGCGTGGTGCTGGAGGACGAGGTGTTTGTGGGGCACAACGTCACGTTCATCAACGACCGCTACCCCCGGGCAACCAATGGCGCTGGCCAACTCCAGAGCGAGGCGGATTGGAAGTGCATCCCCACGCTGGTGAAGCGCGGCGCCTCGATCGGTTCGGGAGCGACGTTGCTGTGCGGCATTACCATTGGCGAACGCGCCGTGGTAGGGGCAGGCAGCGTGGTCACCAAAGACGTTCCCGCCGGCGCGGTCGTGGCCGGCAACCCGGCGCGCATCCTCAAACGGCAGGTTTAGCGTGAACGCACTGGAGACAGGGTGCGTCGATTGCCCTGGTAAAGAACAAGGCATGATGT
>JBJKSV010000192.1:0-4359 GCA_046703605.1 Limisphaerales bacterium | reverse complement strand
GAGCTGGCCAATGCGCGCCCCGGCGAGCCATCCGGCGGTTAATGCTGAAATCCGAGCCGCCGCTCTCTGGTACGAGGAGCGATGTCCCGGCTTGGGAGCGCGGTTTGTCGAGGAGGTCCAGAGCGTCGTCAGAGCGATTGGAAACGTACCACTCCCCTATGCTATCCGGTTTGCTGATGTGCGCCGAGCCAACCTGACCCGTTTCCCCTTTGACAGGCGGTGTGGTTTGTGGAGGCCGAGGGTGCGGTGTACGTTCTCGGCGTTCTTCATCACAAGCGAGACTACCGCGCAATTCTTGAGCGACGGCACCCGATGGAGTAATCCCTCCCGATTATTGGCAGGGGGTTCGTCGTGCGGCGACCCCACTGTGACCCGTGTGTGGTCTTGGAATTTCTCATCGCCATAGACGAATCTTTCCGGTTAAGGTGTCTATGCAGGTAGAACCGCAGCATGAAGATTACCACAACTGACCAGGCCCAAGCCGGCCCCGGCCAACCAAAAACCACTCCCGCCCGCGAATCAAGCTGGGAGGGGCCGTTCTTTCAAAAGATGGACTGGCTGGCCTTTGGCCTCACCTTCCTTGTGGTCTTGACGGCCTATTTTCTGACCCTTTCGCCCGAGCTAACGCTAGAGGACTGCGGCGAACTGGTCACCGGCTCCTTTTATGCCGGGATTCCGCATCCGCCGGGCTATCCGATCTGGACGCTTTATAGCTGGCTGTGGACGGTCCTGCTGCCCATAGGGAACCCGGCGTGGCGCGCCTCTGTTGGCGAAGCGGTGGCGGCGGCCGTTGCGTGCGGTCTGCTTGCCTTGATGGTCTCGCGCGGGAGCAGCCTTCTGATAGAAGGAATCGAGTCGCTGCGTACACTTAAGGCAAGGCACGAACGAGCGATCTGCCTGGTGTCAGGAGTCGTGGCGGGCGTTCTAATGGGGCTGGACGGGTTCATGTGGCAGGAGTCGGTGGTTGTCAACCGGATTGCATTGTTCAGCGTGCCGTGGTTGATGGTGGTGCTGGCCTGCCTGATGCGCTGGATTTATTCGCCCAAACGGCTGCGTTACGCCTACTGGGCGGCATTCATTTTCGGGGTCTGCTTCAACACCCACCAGAGTCTTGTCGTCGCGGCGCTCGGCTTCGAGGTCATCCTGGCCGTGGGCAACCCCAAGCTGGGACGCGACGCGTTCATCGGCAACTTTCTGGTCTATCTGGCCTATAACATCATCCTGGCCACCACCGGGCATCACCTCTTCGCCAATCTGGCCCAACCCGGCTTGTTCTTCCTGTTCAACGTCGTGGGTATCGGCTCACTCGTCGCGGGGATGTGGCTGGCCTTTCGGACCGGATTCATGTTTACGCAATGGAAGCCGGTGGTCATCATGGCGTTGCTCTGGTTCCTGGGCGTATCGTTCTATTTCTATATGCCGCTGGCCGGCATGACCAACCCCCCATGGAATGGGGCTATCCGCGAACCGTTCAGGGCTTCTTCCATGCGCTTACCCGCGGCCAGTACCAACAGCCCAACCCCACGAATGTCCTGGCCGACCCAGGCCGTTTTGCCGGCCAGTTGGGGCTGCTCTTTGGCGGTGTGGCCGAGGAATTCACCTGGATGTACATGTTCCTGGCCTTGGTGCCCTTCGCCTTCTTCCTCAAAATACGGCGGCGCGAAAGGGCCTGGCTCATCGGCTTGAGCGCGATGTATCTCTGTTTGGGCGTCTTGCTTATCGTGTTGCTCAATCCGACCCCCGACAGGGCCTCGGCCGACCTCATCAAGGTCTTTCTGGTTTCCTCCCACACCATGGTCGCCTGCCTGATCGGCTACGGGCTGGCCTTGACCGCCGCGTTCATGGCGGCGCGCTACGACCAGTTCCGCCTCTGGGGCATCGCCGGGGGCATCATCGCCACGGTGCTTGGCCTCTACTGTCTTCTGGACGCGACCGGCCATTTCTTCTTCGGCCCGGCCGGCCAGATTGGCCTCTCGGCCCTGCCGCAGTGGGTCTTGCGCGCCTTCAGCGGGAGCCAGTTTGGGCTGCCGGTCTTGGGCAACCTCGTCCTGGTGGCCATCGGCCTTTGCTTCGTGTGTTCGCTGGTCATTTCCCGTCAGCGCAGTCCTTTGGCGCTTACCCTCTGCCTTTTCACCGCCATGCCCCTCTACTCGGCCCTTTCGCACTGGCAGAACAGCGAGCAGCGCGGCCATTGGTTCGGTTACTGGTTTGGACACGACATGTTCAAACCCCCCTTTAAGGCAAAGGACAACCATCCGCTCTATGCTCCGATGGCCAAGGACGCCATCCTCTTCGGCGGCACCGATCCGGGGCGGTTCTGCCCCACCTATATGAACTTTTGCGAGAGTTTCCTCCCGCACGATTGCCAGCCGGCCCAGGACCAGCACTTTGATCGGCGTGATGTCTATATCATCACCCAAAACGCCCTCGCCGACGGGACCTACCTCGACTACCTCCGCGCCCAATACAACCGCAGCAAGCAAATCGATCCCCCTTTCTTCACCGACTTCTTCCGCACGATTTTGGGCGATAAACCCGGTGAGACAAATTTCCTGGCTCGCTCCGTCGCCCCGCTTGACCGCTTCTTCACCGCGTTGGGGGCGCGCATCGAGAAGCAGCGGCGAACCTACACCTCGTGGTTCAACAGCGGCAGCTTCACGAATCTCTCCGCGCTCGTCTCCCAACTGCGCCCCGGCCCCGACCAAACCCGGCTTTCAAAATGGCTTTACCAGCACCTCAGTCCACAGACCCAATCGCTCCTCTCCAGCGGCAACGACCAAACGGACCTACGCCGTGACCTGGCCCAGGACTTGAACCTGCTCTTGCAGCAAAGGCTCTTCGAGCCGGCTCTCTTCTCCGGCGTGTCTCTCTCCAGCCACCTTCGCGACTTCCTGGCCCAGGACCCCCAGGGCGACACCCGGGTGCGGCTCAACCGCCTCCTGCTCGAGGCGGCCTATCCCGCCTCCATCCTCCACAGCAATTCCGGCCTCTACCCGGACACCGAGATTTACATACCCACTGATGATGACTTGGGCCGATGCTTCCAGGAATACCGGGCCGATGCCCTGTCGCGCTATCAGCATGACCAGCGCTTTCCAAACCAGCCGCCGCTCATTAAGCCGGGTGAAAACGTCACCATCACCGGCAACCAATTCCAGGTGACCGGCATCGACGCCGTCTTTGGGATTGACGCCCTGATGGCCAAGATCATTTTCGACCGCAATCCCAAGCACGAATTCTACGTCGAGGAGAGCTATCCCCTGGATTGGATGTATCCGTACCTGACGCCGTACGGCATCATCATGAAAGTCAATCGCCATCCCTTGCTTAAGATCGATGATGCCATCCTGGAGCGCGATCACGAATTCTGGAAGGAGTATTCCAAGCGCCTCACGGGCGATGTTATCCATTATGACACTTCTATCCAACAGCTCACCGCCTGGGTTGAAAAGGTGTATGTTCATCACGACTTGAGCGGGTTTACCGGCGATACCAAATTCCTGCGCGATTCCGACGCCCAAAAATCATTCTCCAAGCTGCGCAGCGCCGTTGGGGGCATTTATGCCTGGCGCATTGGCCCTTACTGTCCGCCGGAATACCGCCCCAAGTCCGAAGTCGAATACCAGCACCTCCTGCGCGAGGCTGAGTTTGCGTACGGGCAGGCCTTTGCCCTTTGTCCCTACAGCCCCGATGCCCTCTACCGCTACGCCAAACTCCTGACGCAAATCAATCGGCTGGACGATGCGCTTCTCCTGACCAAAACCTGTCTCAAGCTCGATCCTTACAACAAGCAATTCCGCAATGTGGAGGAAAGACTCAAAGCCATGAAGGGCCAGACCTCGAGCCTCGATCAGCTTGAAGCCGATATGCCCCGATTGGAGGCCACTCTGCGCACCAACCCCGCCGATTTTGGCGCCGCCTTCAAGGTTGCCAGCGTTTATCTAGCCCAGCAGAAAACGAATCGCGCCGTGGAGGTGCTTGATAACATTCTTAATCAAACCAATGCCGGCCCTCGCGTTGTCTTATCCGTCGCCAACGCCTTCGCGCAGATCCAGGACCTCCCCGGGCTCGAATCCTCCCTTCAGAAGCTGGTCAAAGTCGCCCCGGCCGATGCGGAGGCCTGGTACGACCTGGCGGCCATTTCCTGCCTGCGCGCCAAACCTACCCAGGCGCTCGATGCCCTAAAGCGCGCCCTGGAACTCAGCGACCGCCGGCTCCAGGCAAACCCCAAGGCCTTCGACCTCCGCGCCGAGGCGCGCTCCGACAGCCGATTCGCCTCCTTGCGCTCCCTGCCGGAATTTCAGAAGCTGGTGCGCTCGCAATAGGGGCGCTGCTTCGCGGGCATTCCCAGCTCTTGAA
>JBJKSV010000191.1:0-6525 GCA_046703605.1 Limisphaerales bacterium | reverse complement strand
TCGTCCACCACGCCGGACAAGGTGACGATTCCATTAGTGCGAAAGGCCGATATCGGCGCCTCCGATCAGGAGCGCGCCCGCGACCCCCAGGCGCCCGAAGCGCAACTCGAAGTGGTTTCTGCCTCATGTGAAAATCGAAGACGTTAAGGATTGATTCGGCGGCGGGGGCGTTTCCTCTTCAGGCGAACCGTTGCTGCGCTTGTTCAGTTGGCGCCCCCGCCTGCCGGCTGGTTGTTTAGGGTCTGACCGAATTCCGAGCTGCCCGATCTCCTTGGGGCGGTTTAGCTCTGAGCCGTCAGAGCGCGGGTTGCCGTCTCAGAACCGGTAATTAAGAGACCGGCGCCGAAAATCAGCAGGCTCACCAGAATAAGAACCGGGGCCACAAGGCCAACGACCGCGAGAATTCCCAGGACCACTCCAGCCAAGCCGATGAAGAGCCGCCCGCTCAGGAGCACTGTAGCGCCCACGGCGATGACTGCCACTGCTAGCAGAACTGTCGAGGCTACTCCGAGCAACGACAGGATACCCAGCACGACCGCTGAAAGTCCGCCCAGGAAGTCCGCATCAACAGACCCCTGTGAGAGCTGGATCTCTGTCCGCTGTCGATTGCTGGCCATCTGGAAGCGCCTCATTCCCCAAGCGCCTCCTTCCATCAGGATGGCGGCGCCGACGACGATCGTGGCCACCGCAGCCAGAATAGCCGGCCAAGTGCCTGCTAACCCCACAATGGCCAAGGCAATGGTTGCTAAAGCGCCAAAGGCCTCCATTATGGAGCTGCCGGCAATGGTTTTGGATTTGGTTTCCGTTTCTGAAGCTTGCATAGATGTTGCTACGTGTGTTTGTGTGCCATTCATATCGTGTCCTACTCCTTAATTGTTTGGAATTCGAGACCCTTTGGGTTTTCCTCCCGCTTCCGGGCATTCTCTTGCCCGGGACGTGCTGTCGCTCTTTGATCCGGGACCTCCTCTGAAGCTGAATACTCAAACTCCATATCTTAATATGGTCTCGCGCCGCCGAAAATCCAAGCGGGTTGGCCCGCAAAGAGGCTGGGATAAGTTGCCCAGGCTTGATGGGGGGTTCCACCCACTGGCGCGGCAGACCCTGACCCAGAAAGTCAAAGGCAATGCAAGGGGAAGCCGGCGCGCAGCCTGAGCCGAGGTCAAGTTCGGCCAAGCGATGGCTATGGGTGGCTCTAAGCTATGGCATAGCTGCCGGTTGTCTGTACTGGGTCTTTCACGGCATCCCTTTTGACGCCCTGCTCCATTCGTTTGAGGGGGTAAGCTGGGTATGGATCCCGCCGGCGATGGCCTTGGATGTGGCCGTGTATGTGCTTGCGGGATGGGAATGGCAGTTGCTATTGCGCTCGGTCGGGCGCCTGAGGCTGGCTCAGACGATACAGGCCATTTTCGCCGGCCGCTTCGCCAATGACCTGCTGCCGGTGCATGTCGGCTACGTGATTCGGCTCTATCTGGCCTCCCGTTGGACGAACAGGAGCATCGCCGCGGTGGTGCCGTCGCTGCTGGTCGAACGGTTTTTCGATTCTCTCTGGCTGGTGCTGGGCATCGGACTGACCGTCCTGTTCTTCCCGTTGCCGGCCCGCTTTGTCCGAATCGGAGAGGGCCTTGGAGCCGGTATTCTCTTGGGCGTCCTGGCAGTCGCGGCGATCGTAGTGCGCCGGAAAAAATGCGCCGACGGCTCCTGCCGCCCGATTCTTGGGCGCTGGAAAGTGTCTCGGAGGATTGGCGAATTTGTGGGCAAGGTGGCTGATGGGATGCGGGGCATTGGGAGGTCCGATATCCTTTTGGCGGCGATGGGTATCTCGGTGCTCAAGTTGATTACCTTCGTCCTGGCATTTCTCATGCTTGTCTGGGCGTATGGATTCCATTTTTCGGTCTGGACATTCCTGGCGGTCTTTGTCGTTGCCTACGCCGGCATCTCGATACCCAGCACCCCTGCCAGCGTCGGCGACTTTCAACTGTTTTGCGTCGCCGGGCTGAGGTACTTCGGCGTTTCCAGACCCGAGGCCAGCAGTTTTGCCCTCCTGGCTTTTGTGGCGCTCAATGCCCCCTTGTCTGTCGGTGGATTCGTGGCCCTGGGCCAAAGTGGTCTCTCGTGGCGGCAGATTCGCCAGCGCCTGCGCTCTTCTCGCGACCTGAGGCCACCCGAAGATTCTTGATGATTTCTTCGTACGCCCTCGGATCAAAGGGCAGATGGGCCGTGTCGCAATTCAGTTGTCCCTCGAAATTTGTAATGGTGCTGGTGGGAAGCACTACAATCGGCCAGGAAATTTTCTCTTGGCCGCCCAGCACCACCGAGAGGCGCAGGCGAAGATGTTCGTCGCGGAATCGTGGTTCGAGGCTGGCGAGCTCGAATCTCGGGAGTTTGACGCGCCGGGATCTCTTGATAAGCCGCGTGAAGCATTCGGTTTCCTGGAGGACATTATCTCCGACCAGGATGCGCCCGGTGTACTTGAAGAGCGTATTGGGAGCGGGAATCTCGCTTTCAATGCGGACCGAGGGCCAGAAGGCGGTATGCTTGCCCCAGCGCAGGGCGCCTATCCGGCGCTCCACCCGGCCATCAAGAGTCTCGCCATGCACCTCGACGGCCCCGGCCTGGACCTGCGCCAACCATGCCTTCTGGGTAATCACCCGAAAGCTGAACGTGGCGACGGTCCGTCCGCCGAGCGAGGCCGTAAGGCGATACGAACCGGGGCGAGGACTCAGTCCGAGAGCTTTGAGGGAGACGGGCGGCCCTTTGATGCGGGTGGCGCCGCGGCCAAGTGTTGCTAGTTGCAGCTCGAGCGCTCGCCGCCTCTTGCCAGTCTCCAAGGTCACCTTAAGGGTTGTCTGAAGAGGCGGCAGCACGGCGCTCAATTCCGTGGCGGGAATGGTGAACTCCGGAATGACAAAGTCGCTCGTTTCGACGGCCACATCGCTCAGACGCCAACGGGCCTCACTTTGAACCCAGAGCCGCCGGCTATCAGCCCGAGCGCTCTCCAGCCGCAGTCGCTGAGCCATCCCTTCATCAACGGCCTTGAGCAGGAGCCGCTGGAGAACCGTCCCCTTATCCTGGTCGCGAACCTGGAACTCGACTTTGCCCTTTTGCGCCAGGAGCCACTGAGGCAAGCGCACTCGGACGTGCGTAGTCCACCCGATGGAAAACTGCTCCAAGCAACATCCCCCTTCTGGATTCGGCGGCGGGGTTTGGAATGGGAGCCTCC
Source organism: Limisphaerales bacterium (assembly GCA_046703605.1). Classification (GTDB taxonomy): domain Bacteria; phylum Verrucomicrobiota; class Verrucomicrobiia; order Limisphaerales; family UBA8199; genus JAJYHY01. The sequence continues at coordinate 3,305 of JBJKSV010000191.1, read as the reverse complement.
GGATAGGGATGGGCAAGCTCCAATCAAATCCTCCAGACGGGCTCGACAGGCCCAGTTCAAGCCCGCCGCCCTGGCGGGCGTACGGCGCCAGAATCGGCCAGCGCACCGTAAATGCTATCTCTGTCTTGCCTGCGAGGTTCAAGAACGCCCCCGGCAAGGCCAGCGAGCTATTCGCTCCCACCGATACGCATCGGATATCCTCGATCTGCGTGCGGAAAAGCCGCCTCACCCACCGTGCTGCTTGGCCCGTTACCCGGCTCAGAGCATCCCGCTTCATGAGCCCATGCGGGACATTACGGCAGGAGACTTTAAGCCGCTCAAGATCTGCTCCGCCTCCGCCTCAACCTCCGCGGGAACTTCCCCGCACTCCAGGCAATCCGCTCTTTTGGATACGCTAAAGAATTCGCAGTGCAACGGACGGGCAAAGGTCCCAGGCACGATTCGGTTGGCGAAAACACACAAGTTGACGGAGGGCGGCAGGCCCAGCAGACTTCGCTCCTCCTCCAGCAGAAGATCCAACGCCATCCGGCACTGAAGGAGCGCTATCTGCTCGATATCCAAGCTTAGGGCGCACGTCGCCTGAGCCTCTTCAAGGTTCGGATTGCTATAGTCCTGCGCTGGCCCGCGCACAGGAGGCCGGTAGCGAAGCTGAAGTTGCGCCGCCAGGCACCCATAGCATGCCTGGCCGGGAGAAGTTCGGTAAACCTCCCCCCCGATCCCGCCGTCATACACAGCGCCGCCAACCTGCGGAAGACCCAGGCGCAATGCCAATTGGTTGATCGCATGCTTGCTGGGCTCGTTGTCCGTACAGACCGCGATGAGGTCCGGCCGCCGCTCTTGGAGCAGGCGGGCAAGACGCCGTCCTTCCTCGATGGCATCCAAGGGCCAGGTTGTCACACGTGCGCCGGGATTCAGGTTCTCTATATAGGCGGCCATCTCGGTCAGCTTGGGCTTTCCCAATGAGCGGTAGCCCAGGAGATGCCGCACGATATTGTGCTCTTCGAGCAACTCGCCTGGACGCTCGACCAGCAGCAACTGGATTCCTAACCGTCCCAATTCCGCCGCCACTCGGCTTCCGCCTGAACCCAGCCCGATCACCGCCACGCTCTTTGACTCAAGACCTCGAGTATCGAGCAAATCGGCAATCCGCCGATAAAACGCATCTCTATTCATAAAGATGGCCCTGGCCCGAATCTTCCATGACGCGACCAGAATGGCGACACGCTGAAGGCAGGGCGCGCAGGCCTCTGGGCGCCCTGCCCGCGTGCAGGCTATCCGGGCTGCTAGTAGTGGCGCTGGTAACGCACCAGGCCGTTCGTGTTTTCACTCGGTGAGATCAAGTCTTCAGGCTCGGGGCTGGCGATGCCTTCTTCATCCGGGTCGATAAAGACCGGTTGCTTTGCCTGGCCGGCCGTATTGATGATCTGCTCCAACTCAGTGGCTCGTTCGAGGTCCAAAGGCGCAAATTCGGGACATTCTGTTCTCATATTTCCTTTCTATGTGTTGCGATTACGATCTGGTGAAATTGGTTTCGTTCATACGGGGTACAGCGGTTCCTCGTCGGCTTGATCGGGCCATTTGCCCAGGGTTAAATAGACCAGCAAACAGGCAAACCACCGATGGGCCGCCGCGATGCAGATTGCCGCGGTATCCCTGGCCGGGTTCCACTCGCATTTGCCCAGGCGATTGGTCCAACACAGCTCATTGTCTTGCATCTGGTGCGGGGAACAGGGCAGGGGCAGCAGGCTCACGATGCGCGGCGGTTCCAGAGGATAGCGCCGCGGATAGCGCACCTGGATAGGGAAACGCCGGCCGCTTTCCACCACGACATATTCCCAGTAGAGGCTGTTCCCCTCCAACTTGAGGGCGGCCCTGCCTCCATACCGCTCTTCCATAGCGCGCACCTCGGCTACGAGCCGCCTCTTGTCGTTGAGCAGGCGAGGCCCCCACGCCCAGTGCCGGTGTTCGCCCGTGGGACTCTCCGGGGAGGGCGCGCCGCACGATTCGCCCGTTGTTTGAATGAGGTCGATATCCTTAACCGCGGGCCGCACGCGCATATATTGGAAACCGGTCTCCTGGCCTAGAACGAAAAAATCGAATCTGAAATTCCGGTATGTGATGCTGAACGGGCTGGTGCGCGGGTTGTCAATCGTGACAATGGCAAACACCAGCGCCTTGGTATCCGAGGCGCTCACCGCCTCCACGTCCGCCAGCCAATCGCCCTGGCTGCAAACGTCCATCTGGTCAGGATGGACGTGAATGCAACCCATATTCGCGGCGCTGGGATTGTCCCGCCGAATGAGGCCAAGCGTCCGCGCCTGATAGTCCGTGTCAAAGAGCACACTCTCGGGCGAGCAGTCCGCGTTCGGCCCCGCTTCAATCAGGCCGCGGATGCTAAAAACAGACGACCCGTTCGCGCTGGCAAATTCGCCCACCAGCATGCCGCCGGTTTCGGTCTCTTCGCCGCGGGCCTCAAACACGCCATTGGCGTACTCATAGAACGCCGCTGGCAGGCCCTTGGCCACGATGACCTGCGGATGAGCTGCCAGTTCCCTTCCTGGCTCTGCTATCATCCCTTTGCTTTGCTCCTCCCTCATCACAGAAAAAATTTGGCTCGCACCCTGCGCCCTGTATATTGGGGTGTTAACCCGAAAGGCTGCCTAGAGCAAAACCAAACGGGGCTCCGATTAGATTCCCATCGTGAGAAGCGGGGCCGGATTTCTCACGTGATGGGGGGAATTTCCCTCCAGAGACTCGCTCTGCAAGTGTCGCATGGTGAATAGCCCGTAAGAGTCAGCCTCCCAACGCGGCTCTTAATGCGGAAAGATGACGGAATACACCTCGCGAATCGCCTTCCGGCATTGGTCGAGCGCCTCTCGAAATGCGTGGGGACTTGCGAACCCACAACGCACCGAGACGCGGTAAAATGGCGCGGGGTCATCTGGCAGGACAGTCTCCCCTTCATAACTCCAGCGCCTCAATATACCTTCGATGCGGCGGAGTTGGCGATAATGGGCGATCAGTTTCTCCGAGCCAGGCAGAACGCGGGCCGCAGCGCCTCGCTCCAGCGCGCTCAACGTGTTCGGCTCATGCCATCCATGCTCCAGGCAAAGCGTCTGCGCCACAAACTCCGCGTCCATGACTCCTCCAGCGCCGGTCTTGATTGCCAGCTCGGCCTTGCCCTGCGGAGTGCGCTGGTTCTGAATGCGCAACCGCATCTGGTGAATCTGTTGTTTCCAGTCCGGGGCGTAAGCCGCTATGGGCGAAGAGGCCTTGCTGAAATCAGCCAGCGCTCCGGCCATGGT
>JBJKSV010000190.1:0-6222 GCA_046703605.1 Limisphaerales bacterium | reverse complement strand
GGTGAATCATCGGCTCAATGGGCGAAAAGATGTCGCCGAAGGAGCGGGCGAACTCATCAATGTCGCCGCAATAGCCGGTGGCGGCGCACACAGCCTTGTAAAACTCGTGGTTGGTCAGCAGACCGGTCTCATAGCTGTAAAGCAGCGGAGAATGCACGAAAAAGTCCACCACCTGTTGCAGGACTTTTGTGCTTCGGGCGGCAATCTTCCGCGCCGCTATCCCGTAATCGAAATCGACCAGGACTTTGCCCAGGTCAAAAACAACAATTTCAGGCGTCGGTTTGGGAACCGGAGTTGTTTGGGCTTTGGTCATAACTCACATTGTAGCGGTAAGGGATGTGGGATTTCTCGCTCCCCGCCTTGGGCAGGCCTCAGAGCAAGAGCAAGAAGGGGCATGCGGCGCATCCTTGAAAACACGTTCAGATTATTGCCCGAGTGCGCGTCATAAGAATTCGCGCCTTCCCTCCAGGGCACGGCTCAACGTCAGCTCGTCGGCAAACTCCAGTCCGGAGCCTGCGGGGAGGCCGTGCGCGATGCGGGTGATTCTCAGGCCCGGACGCGACAGACGTTTGGCCAGGTAGAAGCTGGTGGCGTCTCCTTCGACATCGGCGCCCAGGGCCAGGACTAGCTCCTGGATCGGCTCGCGCTGGAGCCGCTGTTCCAATTCGGCGATACGCAGATCTTCCGGCTCGATCCCATTGAGAGGCGAGAGCTTTCCCCCCAAGACATGATACCTGCCTGTGAATGTGCCCGGTTTCTCGATGCTCAGGATATCGACCGGTCGCTCGACCACGCAGACCTGCCCGGCATCACGGCGCCCGTCCGAGCATAGAGCGCAGGGTGAAGCCTCGGTCAGGGCGCCGCAGATCTCGCAGAGGCGGACACGGTCGCGAGCATCGAGGATGCTCTGGGCTAACTGCTTGACAGCGCCCGCCTCGGCCTGTGCCAGGTAGAGCGCAATCCGTTCGGCGGAGCGGGGGCCTATCCCCGGAAGTCTCCCCAATGAACCGACGAGCGCGATGATAGAGTCGGGCAGCGAGGCCATCCAAAGCCTCTCGGCTTACGTCAGTCCGGGCAGGTTGAACCCGGCGGTAATCTTTCCCATTTCGGTGGCGGAAATCTCCTTGGCCTGGGCCAGGGCCTGGTTGGCCGCGGTGAGGACCATGTCCTCGAGCAATGACACGTCGGCGGGATTGACTGCCTGGGGATCGATTTTCACCGAATCGAGCGAGCCGTCGCATTTGGCGACAACCTTCACCATTCCACCGCCGCTGGTGGCCTCGACGGTGCGTTTGGCGAGGTCATCCTGAACCTGGCCCATCTGCTGCTGCATGCGCGCAGCTAGCTTCATGATTTTGCCGATGCTGGACTTAAAGTGATTCTGGTAATGATCTAAATGATAGGTTGAGGGGTGGCTTCAGGCGCGAATCTCAACGATTTGGCCCTTGAAGATTTCCAGAGCCTTCCGAATCAATGGATCGTTCTTAAAATCGTTTTTGTCAAAGGCAATCGGCGCCGGACGCTCCGTTGCCGTTGCCCCCTGGAGGGAACCCGCTGGAGACGGCGCCGCCGAGCGCGCGGGTGACTGAGCCGCCGGGTTAGCCTCCGCCTGAAACTTGGGCGCTTGCCAATCCTCCGGAGCTTCCGCCTTCACAAACTTGATCTGGGCATTGGGGAATCCCAGTTCGAGCAGCTTGGTTTGAAGCACCGTGTGGTTGCGGGGGTTATCCACCAGGCCGATATGGTCCTCAAATTCAGGATCGAAGCCAATGGTCAATAGGTGATTGGCGAACGAGACCGGATGCGCTTCCAGTAAGTAACTGCGCGTGAAGGCGCTCACTCTGCCCACGGCCTCGACAAGCTTCGGCCACAGCTCCGCTAGGCCGGGTTGGACACCGGAACCGGCGCAGGCTGCCGGCGCCGCCCCGGTCTCGTGAATGGCGGCGGCGGAGGAAACCCCCGGATTCCCAAGAGCCGCGTCAAAATGAAATGGTTTGGATGAGGGCCCGGGGGCAGGAGAAGACTCGGGCATCGGGATATGAACGACCTCGCCACCGCTCTCCGACTCCCGCAACTGCTTCAACTGCTTCAGGAGGGTGTCCAGGCTGACGGCGTTACGCGCCTCGATGGCCTTGAGCAGGGCGACCTCCACCAGGATCTTCTTGGAGGCGGCGTCACGGAGGCGCATCTCGGTCTCGCCGAAGATCTCCAGGATGCGCGTCAGATTCTCCGCAGTCACGTTGCGGGCTTGTTCGGCCAGGGCGGCAGCCTCCGCTTCGGATGCCTCGATCATGGCGAGATTGCCCTGGGAAACCTGGAAGATGAGGAGATTGCGAAAATGGTTCAGCAAATCGCCCAGAAGCCTGCCCAGATCCTTGCCATGGCCGGCCAGGTCACCGAGTTGGCGCAGCGCTCCTTCAACACTCCCACTCAGGACGGCGCCGGAAAGGTCCAGCAATTGAGATTGGGCCGTAAGGCCGAACATCGAGAGCACGTCCGACTCCTCAATCTTCTCCCCGCAAAAGCTGATAAGCTGGTCCAGGGTGGATTCGGCGTCGCGCATCGCCCCGTCCGCGCCGCGAGCGACCGCGTAAAGGGCCGGTTCATCGATCTTGACCTTCTCCTTTTTGGCGATGCGGGCAAGGTGCTGCACTATGAGGCGGGCGGGAATTCGCCGCAGGTCAAAGCGCTGGCACCGGGAGAGGATGGTCGCCAGAATCCGCTCTGGTTCGGTCGTGGCAAACATGAACTTCACATGCTCCGGCGGCTCTTCGAGCGTTTTCAACAGGGCGTTGAAGGCCTCTTTGGTCAGCATGTGGACCTCGTCGATGATGTAGATCTTGAATTTCGAGCTTGCGGGGGCGTATTTCACCGTCTCACTCAAGCCGCGGATTTCGTCAATGCCACGGTTGCTGGCGGCGTCAATCTCCAGCACATCCAGCGAGCGGCCTTCGGCAATCTCGCGGCAGCGCGCGTCGTCGTCGGCGAAATCCACCTTCGGTCCGCCGACGCAATTGAGGCACTTGGCAAAAATCCGGGCGATGGTGGTCTTGCCAGTGCCGCGCGGGCCGCAGAAGAGGTAGGCATGGGCAATCCGGTTGCGGGCGATGGCATGCTCGAGGGTTTGGGTAACATGCTCCTGGCCCACGACATCGCTGAAACGCTGCGGGCGGTACTTCCGGGCTATGACTTGATACGTCATGACGAACGTCTGATTCCGACGGCAGGGCCAAGGATTCCCGCGCGGGGCACGGTTCCGCAGCCGCTCTTCTCAGTTCAAAGCTTACAATGCCAGGGGGACCACGGCAGATGCAGAGCAAACTACCGTTGCTGCCTTCCGGCCCTGGCGGGGTTCGTAAGTCCACATTCCATGGGCCCTGGCGGCAATCAATCTGGCGTATGGCCGGCCAGGCTTCAAGCCAAAAACCGGGCAGCCCGCCATTGAGCAGCGGAATGTGAGCATTTGCTGCGAAAACGCGCCGGGGACGGCAGGCCGGCAAAAATGTATATTTTTTGATTGCAAACGCGCTGCTTCAATATATTTTTGGCGTTCCCTTAGAAAACGGGGTAGTTATTGTGACATACTGCATTTTAGAAACGGGAAGCAAACAATATCGTGTGAGCGCGGGGGCCACACTCGAAGTGGAACGTCTGCCGATCCAGAAAGGCGAGGCGGTGACGTTCGACCGTGTGCTCTTGGTCAGCGGGGATGGCAAAGTAGCGGTGGGAGCGCCGACCGTGGCCGACACGACGGTGGTGGCGGACGTGGTCGATCACATCCGGGGGGAGAAGAAGGTGGCTTTCAAGATGAAGCGGCGGAAAGGATTTCACAAGACGATTGGCCACCGGCAGGAGTTGACGGTGGTGAAGATTCGAGAGATCAAGACTGGCGCTGAAGCCAGCGCAGCTCCAAGTTCAGGTTCAGGCGGGGCAGCAGCGGCCTAGGGCCGGCGGCGTCGAGCCAGCAACGTTTTCGATTTTTATGGCACACAAGAAAGGTCAGGGCAGCGTCCGCAACGGTCGCGACAGTGTAAGCAAGCGGTTGGGAGTCAAGCGGTTCGGAGGCGAGTTCGTCACGGCGGGCAGCATCCTCGTGCGACAGCGTGGCACCCGGTTCACGGCTGGCCAAAACGTCGGCACGGGGCGGGACTGGACTCTGTTTGCGCTGGTGGACGGCCATGTCAGCTTCGACAAGGGGCACCGGCGCGTGAGCGTCCAGGCGCAACCCGTTGCGGCGGCAGGCTAGTTCTTTTTCTACGTTCATAGACGAAATCAAGATTCACGCCCGCGCCGGCCACGGCGGAAAGGGTTGTATTGCCTTTCGACGTGAAAAATACCGGCCCAAGGGGGGCCCCAGCGGAGGCAATGGCGGGCGAGGCGGGGACGTCATCCTTGAAGCCAATCACGACCTCAACAACCTGATCGCTCAATACTTTCAACCTCGTTTGCTCTCCAAGGACGGCCAGATGGGGATGGGCAAGGGGATGGATGGCCACGCGGGCGAGGATCTGGTCGTCAAGGTTCCATGCGGGACATTGGTTTGGAAGTTGGCCGCAAACCACTCGTTCCCAGAAGCCCCGATCGTGTTGTCCGGCAGCCCACCGACACTACCCGCCAGCATCCACGACCGGCCCCTGCTTCCCACCTCGACCAACCCCGTGCCCAGCGAGGGCGCGCATTCCGAAGACTCCTCGCCGGAGCCGGAACCGCCCAAGCCGCCCTCTCGAAAGCCCGACGCCGCAGGGGATTTAGCGGCGGACCTTACAGTCCATGGCCAGCGGTTCGTGCTTTGCAAAGGGGGGCGAGGAGGGCTTGGAAACCGGAATTTCGCCACCGCCACGCGCCAGGCGCGTCGGGTCGCACAACCGGGTGAACCGGGAGAGGAAGGGGACTTCCTGCTGGAACTTCGGATTTTGGCGGAGGTGGGTCTGGTAGGCTATCCCAACGCGGGCAAATCCACTCTGCTGACGGCAATTTCCCGAGCGCGCCCCAAAATAGCTCCTTACCCGTTTACCACGCTACACCCCCAGATTGGGATCGTTGAATACCTGGATTTTCACCGACTGACAGTGTGCGACGTGCCCGGATTGATTGCCGGGGCGCACCGGAACGTGGGCCTGGGGCACGAATTCCTGCGGCACATCGAACGCTGCAAGGTTCTTGTCCTCCTGATTGACATGGCCGGCGCCGATGGGCGCCGTCCGGAGGAGGATTGCCGGAGCCTGCTCAAGGAGCTTGAGCTCTACGATCCTTCGCTGTTGGCCAAGCCCCGTCTGGTGGCGGCTAACAAAATGGACGAACCGGCGGCTGAACCCAACCTCAAGAGGTTCAAACGTTCCATCCCCAAAACGCCCGTTTTGCTGATGGCCGCCGGGTTCGGCGAAGGAATCGAGGAGTTCAAGGCTGCGATTCGATCGGCGGTCTGCCGCTAAACAGTTGGATTCTGGGCCTTAGCCCCTAAATCCTACGCCTGCAATGCCCAACAGGATTCCGGGATTGATTGAACCGCGAGTTTCACAACGTCCTCGGCAAGGGGGCAAGGCGGTCCACTCGCGCCCAGCCGGGCCGATGCTCCGGGGCGGCCAGGTAATAGCCCATCTTGAGCAATTCGTGCCGGTCCACGTCATCCAGGAAAGTCTCGGCGCGACGCTTTCCCCGGCTCATGACGTAATATATGGCACCTGGGTACTGGAGGCGCAATCGCCGTGGCACAACGATTAGACCAGCGCAGGGCGGCCTGATCTGTCAAGCAGAACAACCATGTTAGGACTTGAGCCTTTTTCCTTTCAGAGAAAAACATACGGACATTATCGCCGAAGTGTCAGCCTTAACTTCAGTCGGAAGAAGCGGCTCGGGCCCGTCCAGACGTTCGTCAGGACATATCTGTCGTTCGAAAGGGCGGGCGTGTTCGTTACGTCCGCCCAGATACCACCGGCGAGGTCCGGGCTTGCCTCCAAGACGGAATCTGAGGCGTTGGTGGGCCAGGAGAGGGCAAGAACGCTCGCAATCCGTTGTATTTCAAGCTTGGGCGGGACCAGGAATCGGAATGTGGGTCCCAAGGCTATCATCCCAGCCGGCAGTGCGGCGGTGAACTCGCCATCCGCCGCGTCGTAGAGGTAGTTGCGGCCGAAGGAGAGCCCGGGCGCGGGGGCAAACGGCCTGAAGTCCCTGGCGGAGGGGTCCGTACTCCGAATCTCGAACGCCACGCCGTCGGAACGATAC
>JBJKSV010000189.1:0-5714 GCA_046703605.1 Limisphaerales bacterium | reverse complement strand
CCTTTGGAGTTGCGATTCACCCCACCGCTGGGTCGGCGATGGCCGCTGTGGCCTGCGGCAGGGCTGCCGGGACGGCGGTTCCGAGGCGCATTCGTGTGAGGGTTCGAAGCGCGGTGAAGCCGAGTTGTCTGGCTGCCGCTCCAGCGACTTCGTTCCGCTCCGGCGCATCCCAAATGACGGAAGACTCGCCCGCCACGAGCAGCAGATGCTCGGCCAGGCAGATTGCGCCTGTTGGCTCGGCGCAAACCAGCGGTCCGATGTAACTGCTCTCCGCGCCCGGACACAACAAGCCCCAACCTTTGATTCGGCCTTGGGCCGGCCAGACGAGCGCGGCGTAGCTGCCTGCCACCAGGGGGCGCAGCAATCTGGGGCGAGGGACGCCAAAGGCAGCCGCGTCGATCCTTTCAACAGAAGGCCACTCCTGTTCTGACATCTCCCTCGTACCCACATCATGCTCCGGCAGAGGTGGCGTAGGGGCCGGAGGTCGTCGCCATCGTGTGATCCGCCATTCCGGGACAAAGCCCAGCCGCTCGTAGAGGGGTTGCCCAGCGGGGGTGGCGTCGAGACGCATGCACTGGACACCCGAATCTCGGAGATGGCCCAATGCCCGCCGCATCAAGGCGGTCGCAATGCCCTGCCGGCGGTGCTTCGGATGCACCAGCATCATGCCGATCCAGGCCAGGGCTTGGCCATAAGTAGTGGTGGTGACCGTTCCCACAGGCTGTCCGTCGCGCATCGCTACGAAGCAGCCGTCAGGCTCTAATCGAAGTAGTTGCCGCCAAACCTCGCGCCTCTGGTTCCATCCCGCAAGCCGCCGCAATTCATCGGCCGCGACCACGTCCGTTTCCTCCATTCGACGCAAGGAAAAATCAGTCATTCAACCAATTGTCTGCGTTTTCCCGCACGAATGGATCATCATTAAGTCGTGGATAAGCCCGGCAGACCCGCTCGATTTCCTGCGCCTGCCCCGCGGAAAGCCCTTGGTCCGGATCCAGGCACCAAAGTCCCTCGAGCAGCCCTTGGCGCCGGAGCATTTCATGGATGCCTGGAATGCAGCCCGCGAAGCCGTTGGCCGCGTCGAACACGGCTGCATTGCAGTCCACCACCTGTGCGCCAACAGAGAGCAACTCCGCCGGAATGCTCCCCGTTGAGCGAGCTTGCCGGCATTGTCCGAACAGTTCGACTGCCCGCCGGGTCCAAAATGCCCAGTGGCCCAGCAGACCGCCTGCGATTCGCATACGTGCTTCACCACAAACGCCCGGCAGAACATACTCGGTGAGCAGGTCCGGAATGACGTTGTCATCGTTGCCGGTGTAGAGGGCCACCTCGTCCGTGCGCCCAACCTCCGCCACTGCCCGCACAACGTCGAGCGTCTGGTAACGGTTGAAGGGGGCAATCTTGATGGCAACGACGTTGGGGATCTCGAGAAAGCGCCGCCAGAAGGCAGGAGACAGGCGCCGGCCGCCGACAGCAGGCTGGAGATAGAAACCGAAGAGGGGCAGCTCACGAGCAACCGCCCGACAATGTCCTATCAACTCCTGGTCGCTCGACTCCCGGAGAGCCCCGAGTGAGAGGAGGCCCGCATGAAACCCAAGCCCCCGAGCCAGGACAGCTTCGGAAACCGCTTCCCGGGTGCGACCGCAAATGCCCGCGATACGCACCGTCTGCCTGCGCGTGTCGGCGTCACACTGGTTGAGGGTGCCCGAGGCCAGTTCAAGAACAGGCTTTAGAAGCCCGTGCTTGGGGTCGCGGATGGCAAACTGGGTGGTGTGGACGCCGACAGCCAAACCGCCTGCTCCCGCGGCATGATAATAGCGCGTGAGGGCTCGCTGCCTGCGCTCATCGAGCCGGCGCGCTGGCGTAAGCGCCAGCGGATGAGCCGGGATGACGTGGCCCTCTAAAAGCGCTGACTGAACCCAGCGGGGCGGTGAAGGGAAGCAAGGCATGTTCAATATTGGCCGTTGCGAATTTCGAAGTGGGTCGGCCGGTCAAGATAAGCGCCGTTCCTGCTGACCCAATGCGCCGTCCAGCCGAGCACCGCCGCGAGGGAAGTAGGCGGCGTGCCGAGAACAGCGCATAATTTGGACGCGTCACTGAGCAACGCGGTCTCGCCTTCGCGGCCCGTGAACCTGGGGTGACGCGAGTGGAGTTCCCCAAGAAGTTCGGCGACTGTCCTGACCCGGTGAGGCACGGGGCCGGTAAGGTTCCACGAAACCGCAGGCGAGGCGCTTAGCGCAAGGGAGCGCAGAATCATTTCATTCGCATCGCCCTGCCAGATGCAATTGAACCAGCCGTTGGAGAGGTCGATGGGTTCTCCGGCCCAGACTTTACGCGCGATATCGACCAGCACCCCATACCGCAGCTCGACTGCGTAGTTAAGCCGCATCAAGGCTATCGGCGTTCCCTGTGCCGTCGAGAAGTGTTGGAATATCCGCTCACGCGCCACGGCCGAATTCGCGTATTCACCGAGCGGGGTCAGCGCATGATCCTCGCGCGCTCCTCCGCTGGCGATAGGCACCGGGGGATAAACGTTGCCGGTGGAGAGGACAACGATGCGGGCCCGCGAGTACCGTTCAGCGACCTTGACGGGGACGACCGTATTGGTCGCCCACGTGGCCACCGGGTTCGTCGCAGTGCCGAATTTTAGGCCCACAAGGTAGAGCACGTTCTTTGCCTCAGGCAAAGTTCCGAGCGACGCCGCGTTGAGCAGGTCGGCTCTGTGAGTGGTAACGCCGTTCAGTTCCAGCCATCGGCGCGACTCCTCGTCGGAGAATCGGCTTACCGCTATCACCTCCAGGCGATGGTTGGTTTGCTCGGCAGCGTGTTTGGCCAGCACGCAGAGCGTCGGCCCCATCTTGCCCGCGGCCCCCAACACGACCAGCGGACTGGGCACACTGCGGATGAAATCCACAAGCACCGCTCGGGGGCGAGTGAGGAGCTCATCCAGTCCAGAGGTGTCGTCAATCGTCTCAGGCAGCTTGGCGGTCATCTCCACTGTGGCATTTGATACAGCACGGCCATTGGGGCTGTGATTATGCGCCAAGGGGCCGCGGCGTCAAGCGGCGCGCTCAACGCCCGACCGCCAAATTCGCGGAGCGAAATGTTTACGACGAGGGCGCGCGGCCTGGCTCTTTCGCGCTTGCGCTGGGCAGTCGGTTAATGGCAGTCTTAACGCGTTCTTATGACGGCGCACCTGATTTCAAATCCGGCTCGTCCACAAACCGTCCGCGGCCGAGCATGGCCCGGAAGGAGAGTCGTGGCCATGCTCTTACTTTGGCTTGGGGCGCCGCATGTTGGGCGCTGCGCGGTGACCCCGCCTGGCGTGGTGGATGATTGGCCCTGTTACGGCCATGACCCCGGAGGCATGAGATACTCGCCGTTGACGGAAATCAATCGTGAGAATGTTTCCAGGCTAAAGGCCGCCTGGGTGTTCCACACTGGGGACATTTCAGCCGGGATGGGCAAGCGCAAACGCAGCGGGTTTGAGACAACGCCGATTGAGGCGCAGGACACTCTCTACCTGACCACTCCATTCAACCGGGTCATCGCATTGGACCCCCAAACCGGCACCCGGCGCTGGGCCGATGACCCCCGGACCAGGCTGGCCTGGGACTATGGTGACGGGCTGATCAATCGCGGTGTTGCCACCTGGGTGGACCAGTCTCGAGGCGAGCCGAAGCGCGGGGAGCGGCGCATCTTCGAGACGACGCTGGACGCCAGGCTCATCGCGCTGGACGCCCGGACAGGACTCCCCTGCCAGGACTTTGGGGAGCACGGCCAGGTGAGCCTTCGAAAGGTCGCCCGCTACATTGCTGGCAGGTATCACATGACCTCGCCGCCCGCCGTGATTGATGACCTGGTTATTGTGGGCTCCGCCATCGACGACAACACCCGGGTGGACATGCCCAGCGGCGTGGTGCGCGCGTTCGACGCGCGTTCCGGCAAGCTGCGCTGGAGATGGGAGCCAATTCCTCCCAACGGCCAGCGCCGTGACTCCAACAAGCCCTGGCGCAGTGGCGCTGCCAACGCGTGGTCAATCATGGCGGTGGACACAGCGCGCCATCTGGTGTTCGTTCCTACCGGCAGCGCGAGCCCGGATTACTTTGGAGGACTGCGTCCGGGCGATGACCGATGGGCCGACTCAATCGTGGCCCTACATTCCAAGACCGGCAAACTGGCCTGGGGCTTCCAGCTCGTTCACCACGATCTCTGGGACTACGACTGCGCTTCACCTCCTTTGCTGGCCAGCCTCCCGCGTGACGGCCGCCATGTTCCAGTGGTCGTTCAGGGCAACAAGACCGGTTTCCTCTATATTTTGAATCGGGTGACTGGCCAGCCATTCTTTCCCATACGGGAATTGCCAGTGCCCCGAAGCGATGTTCCGGGAGAGGTGGCCTCGCCTACTCAGCCGTTTCCTATGGCCCCGCCGCCGCTTGTCCCACAGCAATTCGCGCTCAATGATGCTTGGGCCGTAAACGATGCCCAGCGCCAGGCTTCTCTTCAACACCTTCGCGGATTAAGGAACGAGGGCGTTTTCACCCCGCCCAGCCTTCATGGGACGTTGGTGATCCCCGGAAACGTCGGTGGGATGAACTGGAGCGGCTATGCGTTCGATCCGAACCGAAACCTTCTTGTGGTCAACGTGAATAATCTGCCTGCGGAGGCAAGGCTCATCCCCCGGGCGGGATTCAAAGAGGCCCAACGCCGAAGGGGACGGGGTGAATACGCCAGCCAGGAAGGTTGTCCCTACGGCCTGTTTCGGAGCTTTCTCCAAGCAGCTTCGGACATGCCCTGCTCTCCTCCTCCCTGGGGAATGCTTGCCGCCGTTGACCTGGCGCGGGGAAAGATCCGTTGGGAAGTCCCTCTCGGCGACATGGGGAGCCTGGGTGGAGGGCAGACGAAAGTCCCGGCCGGGTCTATCAGCCTGGGCGGACCGATTGTTACCGCAGGCGGGCTGGTCTTTATCGCCGGAACCATTGACCCATTCATCCGGGCCTTTGACATCGACACCGGCAAGGAACTGTGGAAGGCGCGCCTGCCGGCCCCTGGCGGCGCGACGCCGATGACCTATCGGGCGACCACGGGAGGAAAGCAATTTCTGGTGATTGCCGCCGGTGGCCACGCGAAGGTCACAGAAGAGCCGCAGAGCGATGCGCTTGTGGCGTTCGCCCTGCCGTAGGCGCCCCGCATGGCGGGCATCGCCCCGGACATCCACGAGGACTTGAAAGTGAACTCGATCGATGTCGGATGCGCCGTTCAGCCAGGCCCTTTGACTCGCACACCTGAAGAGTATAGCCAAATCCCTGGAGAAGCGACTGAACGCGTCCCAATCCAACTTCGCGGATTCGGGGCGAGCGCCGTCCCGTATTGTAGGAGACGAGGTGACGAGTCTCTGATCCCGGCACTTCGTATATCTTGGGCGCCGATCAGAGACTCGTCACATCGTCTCCTACAGGGGTTGGAGTCGCGAATCGCAAACCTCCTTGTTTCTTGATCTCTCCCCAAGGGACCGCGAGAATACGCCATCGCGTTTATGAGCCCAACACCCTCAAGTTCACGGGCCAGGACGGGTAGCGCCAAACCCTTTCCTGGCGCGCGGGCGGCTTTGGCGGTGCTGTTGCTCATCAACCTGCTGAACTACATCGACCGCCAGGTGCTGGCGGCGGTGGTGGGGCCGATTAAGGAGACTTTCTTCAACGGGCACACAGGCGGGA
>JBJKSV010000188.1:0-2718 GCA_046703605.1 Limisphaerales bacterium | reverse complement strand
GCCCTCGTGTCTTCGGGGCCGATGGAGCGTTGACCGCCTTTGCATACGGAACCGAGCTCAAACGCCGTCTGCTTCACCACGAGGGCGCGAACTTGGCCTGAACGCCCCAGAGTTGAGCGCGTCAACGACGGCGCGCTCCTGGTGCTTCTGAGGTTCGTTGATGCCGTTGGCCAAATTCCGGAAGCTGGCCAACATGGCTGGGCCCTATTGCCGCAAAATCTCGTCAAGAGAAAAGGTTAGGTCAAATGCGCGCCTCGGATCAATTTTTCGTGCATCCGCGCGCAATTCTGGCAAGTATCGCGTGTGCGCATTGTCGAAGTACCGCTGGGCCAACGCAGTTACCAAATCCGGATCGGCGCCGGACTTCTTGCAACGCTCGGACGCGAGTGCGCGCGCGCGGGTATGGGCACGCGTTGCGCCGTCATTTCCGATTCCAACGTGGCGCGCCATTACGCGGAACGCGCGCGTGAGTCACTTTCAAAGGCCGGCTTTGAGCCGCTGCTCATCACGTTCAAGGCGGGAGAGCAGTCGAAGAATCTTCGGTCGGTTCAACTCTGTTACGATCAACTGGCGGCCCATCGTTTGGAGCGCCGCTCCTTTATCGTTGCCCTCGGGGGCGGCGTGGTAGGGGACCTGGCCGGGTTCGTCGCGGCGACTTATCTTCGCGGAATAGCGTTCGTTCAAGTGCCGACTAGTCTTCTGGCCTTGGTGGACAGTTCCGTGGGCGGCAAGGTGGGGGTCAATCTCAGGGCTGGCAAGAACCTGGTTGGGGCGTTTTACCAGCCTAGACTCGTGCTTGGCGACCTGGACACGCTGACGACACTTCCAGATCGAGAATATCGTTCCGGCCTGGCAGAGGTTATCAAATACGGCATCATTTATGATGCGGCCCTGTTTCGAACACTCGAACGCCAGATGCCACTGCTCTTAAAACGCGAGCAGAATGTATTGGCCCGAGTAGTGGCGCGATGTTGCGAGATTAAGGCCGAGGTGGTTTGGCAGGACGAAAGGGAGGGAGGTCTGCGCGCGATCCTGAATTTCGGTCATACCATTGGCCACGCGCTGGAAGCTATCTCCCACTACGGCAAGTACTTACATGGTGAAGCGATCTCCATCGGCCAAGTGGCGGCCGCGCGGATTTCATCAGAAATCCTTGGCCTGCCCCAAACGGAATCGCAGCGCATTCTTTCCCTGTTTCAGAAAGCGGGGCTGCCCTGTGAGGTCAGCCTGAGCGCCTCCCAGCGGGAGAGACTCCTTGCCGCAATGGCCTTGGACAAGAAGGTGAGCGCCGGTGAGGTCAAATTCGTGCTCGCAAAGCGGATTGGGACGGTTGAGTTCGGCAAGAAGGTCCCCGCCGACTTGCTCGCGAGGACACTGCGACCCCACGAAGAATGAACTCCTGCTTGTAGATTATGGGAACAATAAGGGGTCCTACATTATTACCAGGGTCGCGCGGCAGATGGCCCTTGCCTCCAGCGATATTATAACCTGGGATGATTTTAGACCGCAGGATCATCAAAAACATACGGACGGGGCGAAGCAGCTTCAGGAGACAGCTCGTGTCGATGTAGATCACGGCGCTGGTTCAGGTCACAAGGGGTTTCGATCCGTCCTTGCCAACTCCAGTCGTTTGTCACTTTCTGGAAGGACTGTCTCGCCAAATAGGCTCCTAATCCAATGACGGTGCTCGTCGATGTTCCAGCGTGGCCGCTCGGTGTGTGATGTCGTAATAGGCACGAGCTTGGCCACCGGCTTTGAATCGCGAGTAATAATGATTTCCTGCTCAACCGCGAGGGGCGGCTTCGGCTTCAGGCAATCGTTGGCGCAATTCGCGAATGGTGATTGTCTTCACGCCTGAAGATTAACATGTTTCACCGTCAGAACAAGCAGCTTCCACTGCGGCTGGGGCAGGGGCACCTCGCTTAAGCCAAACCATCAGGATGCTGATGTCTGCTGGTGAGTCGCCCGAAATGCGAGCCGCCTGGCCCAATGTAGCGGGACGGATCTTCTGGAGCTTTTGGCGGGCCTCGGCGCGCAGACTCGGAACCGATGCATAATCGAACGCAGATGGGATCTGCTTGTCTTCGAGGGACTTAACACGCCCAAGTTCATCCTCTTGCCGCGCGATATAGCCCTCGTATTTGAGCGCGATTTCGATTTGCTGGACAATTTCCTCCGGGAGCGCGTCATCGCGAGATGGAAGCTGATGATAGCTGACCTCGGGCCTGCGGAGGAGTTGCGCAAGCGTATCGGCGCCGAAGCGGGTTTTCTGGAGCCGCTCGATCTCAGACCGAATCGCTTCCGCCTTGGCCTCGACCGATTGTGCCTTTCGATAGGGAAGCAGGCCGATCTCGTGGCCCAGTGTGGACAATCGCAGGTCCGCATTGTCCTGACGCAGGAGGAGGCGGTATTCGGCTCGGGAGGTGAACATGCGGTACGGCTCGACAGTCCCCTTGGTGACGAGGTCGTCAATGAGGAGGCCGATATAGGCCTGGCTGCGTTGGAGGATAATCGGCGTCAGGCATCGGACACGCCGGGCGGCGTTGATGCCGGCCATCAGGCCTTGGGCGCCAGCCTCTTCGTATCCGGAGGTGCCATTGATCTGGCCGGCCAGGTAGAGGTTGCGGCAGACCTTTGTCTCGAGCGACGGTTGGAGTTGGGTGGGAAAGGCAAAGTCGTACTCGACCGCGTAGGCGGGACGGAGGATCTCGGCATTCT
>JBJKSV010000187.1:0-7124 GCA_046703605.1 Limisphaerales bacterium | reverse complement strand
TCGATGCGGGCCGAATCGAAATGCTGCCGCGCCTCTTCGGGCGGGCCGATTCGGCGCAGCAACTCAGTCAGCACTGGCCCAAATCCCTGGCAGAGGCAAGGGCCGCGGCCGGCTTGAGGTTTCGGGGTGTTCTTTGGTTTGTCGTCTGGTTTGTCTTTCATAAGGTCTCTCGCAGTTCCACTACTAATGTGCCGCCTTCAAGCCGGGCTCCGGCGGGCGCCAGGTCCGCCATCGAGCTGGGCAGCCCGACATGCCGCCGGATGGTGCCAATCTCGACGACCAGTTCTTCTCCCTTCTTGAAAAGGCCCACCTCGCCCTTGGCGGCAAAGGGTGCCTGCATCTGCACCTCGTAGTGGCCGTTGCGTTTCTGGAACGAATAGGGGCGCTCCGTGCGGACAACGGCGGCAGGGTCTTCCTTGGGGCCGAACAGTTCGGCGGCCAGCTCCCGGATACGCTCCAGCCCAAGCACCTCGTGCCGGAACAGAGGCACGCGGCGGACCGGCACGGGGGCAAAGTAAGTCTCGACCTCCTTGAGAAACCGCGCCTGGGTGCTGTGCCACTCCTGAAAAAATGGGTCGCCGACTGCCTCAGGCAAAACCCGGTTCACCAGCACCTGGTCCACCGTCATGCCATGCACGCAGAAATAGACAAACGCCCGCTGGGTTTCGCGGACCACCATCTTTTCCGCGTTGGTCACCAACCGCACGCTGGTCACACGCGGGTCGGCCAGGAGACGCTCGATGCCCTCGATCCTGCCAAAGAGCTCCTTCACGCTGGCAAAATAACTGTCCGGCGGCAGTTCAAACGGGACAACCCGGTTGGCGATGGGGCGTACCGCCTTGAGAACCCCGCGTTGGACGGGGAAGATATGCTGCATATACCACTTCATAGTAGTGGGCATGGCGACAAACCGCAGGCTCTCGCCCGTGGGCGCGCAGTCGAGCACCACAACGTCGAATCGCCCCTGCTTGTACCATTCGTTCACATAGAGCAGTGCGCTCAGTTCCTCCATCCCGGGAAAAATCGCCATTTCCTCCGCCTCGACGGCGTTGAGACCTGAGGTGCGCAGCAGCGTGCTCAGATAGGACCAGATCCGCTGCCAATGGCGCTTAATCTCCTTCTGAATATTGACCTCGTGAATCCAGAGCCGGTCGGTGATTTGGCACGGGTCGGCGGTCTTCGACCCGAACAGTCCCGCCTCCAAATCGAAGGCGTCGGCCAGAGAATGAGCCGGATCGACGCTCATCACCAGCGTCCGGTAGCCCAATTCGGCCAGGCGTGTGCCCGTGGCCGCTGAAAGGCTCGTCTTGCCCACGCCACCCTTGCCGCTAAAGAGAAGGATGCGCATGCCACACACTATAACCGCTCCAAACCAACACGCCAGAAGTTAAGCAGAGCGAACAAAGCGCTCCGAGACGAGAGTCAGGCGGCGTATCCATCATTTACGGTTGGATGACACCCCGCCCCGGCGCGAACGTCATAGAGTTGCCGCTCCTGGTCGATAAGTCGCCCCCTTAGGCGAACTACAGGCAGCCCTTAGTGGCAATAAGGGAGTGTCCCAATTGCCCAATCGCCCCCATTTTGCTTAATTTGTCCTCATGCAGACAACCTATGCAAGGCCGCCTTTGAAAAACAGAAGTGGACTTAATGAATTTAGCCCTGCTCCCTTGACGGAGACCGATCTGCGGTCCATTGCCGGAATGATGTCGCCGGGCGAGAAGTCTGCTTTCTACAAGGGCCGTAATGGCAATGGGAACGGAGGCGGCGACCGGAGCCTGATAGAGGCCTTGAGCGGTTCAAAAGTTTTTCAGGAATATGAGCGGGCCTTCGCGGAGGCCACCGGCATGCCGGTGGCCTTGCGGCCTGTTGAGACCTGGCAACTCCCCCATCACGGCAAACGCAAGGAAGGACCCTTCTGCGCCCTGGTTTCGGAGAAGAGCCGAGCCTGCGCCTCCTGTTTGCGGGTCCAGGAGAGGCTCTCCGAGGCGGCGATTCGCGAGCCTCGGACCATCGGATGCCCTAACGGGTTATGCGACACGGCGGTCCCCGTGCGATTGGGGGATCGGCTCATCGGCTTCCTTCAAACCGGCCAGGTTTTCCGGCAGAAGCCGACTCAAAAGCAGTTTGAACGCGCGGCAAGGCAGGTAACTGAATGGGGCGTGGACGTAGAACTGGAAAGGCTGCGGCACGCCTACTTTTCCACGTTAGTGGTGCCAAGAAGGCGGCACGATTCAGTGGTGAAGCTCCTGAGCATTTTTGCCCAACACTTGGCCATGCTTAGCAACCAGGTCATCGTGCAGCATGAAAACGCCGAGCCGCCCGTCATTACGCGCGCCAAGGAGTACATCCACGAACACCAGACAGAGAACCTGCGCTTGAGCCACGTCGCCAAGGCGGTTAATACCAGCACGTTTTATTTTTGTAAAGTATTCAAGAAGGCCACCGGCATCAACTTCACCGACTACCTCTCCCGCGTGCGCATCGAGAAGTCGAAGAACCTTCTGTTGAACCCCAACCTGAGGGTAAGCGAAATCGCCTTTGAAGTGGGGTTTCAATCGCTGACCCACTTCAACCGGGTTTTCAAGAAAGTTCTGGGCCAATCCCCCACGGAGTACCGCGTCCAGTTGCTCGGAACAGGACGATAGACTCTCGAGACCTGCCCCGGGACGGCCCTAAGAGCCGGTTTGGCGCGCCTTTCCACGCCGCACCAAAACAGGCTCCAAGCCGAAACTGGCTTAGTTTTGTCGCCTTGAGAAAAGACAGCCATCAAATAGCAGGCGCTTGGCTACGATTGAGCACCAGCTTGGAGGCATAGGAACTGCTCTCTTTGCACTCGAGTCGGTCCCATGCGAAACTTTGAACAGAATTGAAAACTGCTGGTTTATTCTGATTGAGAACTATGACTAAGAAATCGAAGAAAGCGAAAAGTGCGGTGAGCGCGTCGGCGCCCGCAAAGAAGGAGACGCCGGCTCCAGTTCCGGTTCCAGTGGCAACAAAAGCGCCGGTGTCGGCGGTAAGGGCACAGACAGCCCCAGCCGCCACGCCTCCTGCGGCGGCAAAGGCTCAGCCGGCGGCAACTGAACCCGCCAAGCAGGAGTTGCCCCGGCCCAATCGCATCAGCCTGGAGTTTGTAAAGCCCGAGGCCAAGCGTGTGTGCGTGGCAGGCTCCTTCAATGAGTGGAAGCCCGAGAACACCCCGCTAAGTCCCGCCGGCAATGGCCGTTGGGTAGGCGACCTTGCCGTGAAACCGGGCCGCTATGAATACCTCTTCGTCGTGGACGGCCAATGGCTGCCGGACCCCAACGCAAAGGAAAGCGTCGCGAATCCCTTCGGCGGAAAAAACTCTGTCCTGGTCGCCTCCGAGTAGGGGCTGCCGGAATTGGGGTCACTCTTGGGACTTTTTCCGCGGCTTCGCCTTCTATGCCTGCGGAAAAGCTGAGGACTGCCCCCCAGCGCCGCCGGATTCCGGCGTGACAGCGCCGAGCGCAAGCTTTAGCCTGCGCGAATGCTGCAACATGTACTGACCTTGGGCCATTCGCCCGACCCGGATGACGCGTTCATGTTTTACGGGCTGGCCAAAGAACTCGTGCCGACGCACGGACTGCGCTTCACCCATGTCCTCCAAGACATCCAAACCCTCAACGAACGCGCCACCCGCGGGGAATTGGACATCACTGCCATCAGCCTCCATGCCTATGCCTATGTAAGCGACAAATACACCTTGTTGCCCAGCGGGGCCAGCATGGGCGACGGCTACGGGCCGATCCTCGTGGCCAAGAAATGCTTACAAAAGAGCGATCTGCCCGCTACGCGCATCGCCATTCCTGGCACGATGACCAGCGCCTTCCTGGCCCTCCAACTCTGGCTGGAGCGGCCCGCGCGGGAGTTGAACTGCCTGGTCGTGCCCTTCGACCAAATCTTCCAGGCCGTCAAGTCCGGGCGCGCCGATGCCGGCCTGATTATTCACGAAGGCCAGTTGACGCACCAGAAGGAAGGCTTGGAGGTCTGTGCCGACCTGGGGGCCTGGTGGAGCGCCGAGAATGAGGGATTGCCCCTGCCCTTGGGAGGAAACGTGATTCACAAACGGTTTGAGCCCGCCCAAAGAACGGCGATTGCCCAGGTCCTGACCGCCAGCATTCAATTTGGCCTTGATCATCGCCAGGAGGCCGTCCAGCACGCCCTCCAATATGCGCGCGACCTGGACCCGGCCCTGGCCGACAAATTCGTGGGCATGTATGTCAATCACTGGACCCTCGATTATGGCGAAAAGGGTCGCGAGTCCATTCGCCGCTTCCTGGGCCGGGCCCATGAGCGCGGCCTCATCCCCCACCTGCAGGAACTGGAGTTTGCTTGAGGTCGAAAACCCATTTCGCTTATGTTTGACTTGGATGAAATGCAAACTCATCACGGTCATTCCCGTCTATAACGGCGAAGAGTTCATCGGCCAAACACTCCAATCGGTCGCGACTCAAGTCGTTCGCCCGAACAGGCTCATCGTCCTGGACAATTGCTCCAAGGACCGGACCGAAGCCATCGCCCGCGAATTCAAGGGCCTCCCTTGCGAGTACATCCGCAATGAGAAAAACCTCGGCCTGTTCGGCAACTTCAACCGCGCGCTGGAGTTCGCGCCCGACACAGAATACTTCCACATCCTGTGCGCGGACGACATGCTGGCGCCGGAGTTCTACCAGGCCCTGATACAGGAACTTGACGGCTGCGATGGCTTGGGGTTGGCCTATTCCCTCGACGAGCGGATTGACGAAAGGAATCGGCACCTGAGTTTTTCCGGAAAGATCACCGGCACAGCCCAGGAAATCTCCGTGGATGCATTCCTGAGCCGCAAGGCCGAGATCGCCAACCAGGCTATGAGCGGCACTCTTATGAAAACCAATCACCAGGCCGCCCCCTGCCAGTTTCGGTTGGACATGCCCATCCTGGCGGATGTGGCCTTCTGGGCCGATTGGGGCAAGCACTGCCGCAAGATCGTTCAGGTGAATCGTCCGTTCTGTAAATATCGCTGGCATGGGGAAAACATGACCAACCAGATCATGCCCGGCCTCCAGCCGCTGGTCCTGGACGAATGGCGCGTCATGCAGATGAGCGAGCAGCTCCGAAACGGGAATTCGGGGTTTGTCCGGCGCTTCAAACTCAAGGGCCTCTTTGCCGTGCGCACGGGGATCAAGGCAAAGCGCATCCGACAACAAAAGAATCCAGGCTATTCTCGCGAAATCCTAGCCGAAGGCAAGAGAATTTCAGGCCCGCTGGCCTGGTACATGGGCCAAGCCGTTGTCCAGGCAAGGGACCTCTATGTCTATGGCCTGCTGCGTCGGCAGAAACATCCCAAGAACGTCTATAGCTGACCGGCTCGCCTCCTCGCCCGACTTCCGAATTGCGGCAAGGGCTGGTCTGCTTGTCTCAGAATGATACGCGGCTTGTCCCGAAGCGGCCCAGGATGTCGGCGTTTCTACTCGGCTCTCTTTGTCTGCGCGTGGTTGACTGCCGTTCCAGCCTGTTGCGTTCGGCCTGATCCAGCTTTGGAACGGCCCTTGCTACATCGCCAGATGGATGTCAAAGGATATGAACGTTTCCATTGGTCTGGCATTGAGGAGCCGCACGCTTCTTTGGAGTTTTCTAGTGGCAGCACTGATGATAATTCCAGCGGCGCAAGGAGTTCAAAGCGTTAAGCTCGGCTGGAATCCAAGTCCCGACCCGACGGCGGTGGGCTACGCCATTTACTATGGCACGAGCAGCGGGGCTTACTCCACCCGGCTTGATGCGGGCGCCAACACCACATTCACCGTCCCCGGCCTCCAGGAGGGAACCACCTACTACTTGGCCGCCACCGCCTACAACACCTACGGCACCGAGAGCGTCTACACCAACGAGATCTCCTACAAGGTCCCCGCCGCTCTGAGCGGCAAGGTTGCCTATTATCCGGCAACCTACCCGCCGGATGGCGGCTCCTCCACCCCGGTGGAGAGCGCCACCATAAGCCTTGCCGGCGCCGTTAATGCCTCGGTCTCCACGACGAGCGACGGCAGCTACGTGGTGAACGACCTCGCCTTTGGAGACACCGTGTCCATTTCGCCAGCCAAGCTGGACGATGCCTCTCCCTCCACCGGGGTCGATTCCTTCGACCAGGCCCTGATCCAGCGGCATATCCTGGGGCGTGCCCCCTTGGACTCCCCCTACAAGCTCCTGGCGGCCGATGTGGACGGCTCCGGCACCATTACCTCGCTCGACCAAGCCCTCATTCAGCGCCTCATCATGGGCCACCTCACCCAATTCCCGCTGGGGTCGTGGCGGTTCGTGCCGGCCAGCTACCTGTTCCCGGATCCGACGCAGCCCTGGAATGCACCAGCCAGCCTCTGGTACACGAATCTTGTCACAAGCCTCAGCAGCCAGGACTTCATCGCCATCAAGCTGGGAGATGTGGACGCCTCGTGGGCGCCGCCATCCGTCGGCCAATCGGTCAGACGGCCTCTGGCGCTGAACAGCGGACAGGAGGTGCGCTTTACCCTCGCCCGGCAGGATGCGCACCCCGGAGACCAAGTCACGCTGGCCGTGAGGGTGAACGGCTTCAGCCGCGTAACCAGCGCCCAGTTCACGCTGGCGTGGGACCCGGCGGTCCTTCAATACACCGGTGTGGGCGACCTCGGAGCTGCGGGGCTCTCAATGGGCAATTTCGGGAGCCAATCCGTGGACAGCGGCAGGCTCACCTTTGGCTGGTATGACCCGCAGGCCAAAGGGGTGAGCCTGGCGGAGGGGACGGCCCTCTTCACTCTGAGATTCGAGGTGAAGGGGGCGCCGGGCAGCAGCTCGCCGCTGACTCTGGTCGATTCGCCCATGCCTGCGGGCGCTGGCATCGACTTCGTCCGGACGCCCGTGTCCGCCAACGAAGGCGGCGTGAGAGTGCTTCCCGCTTGGGGCCCGACCCTGGGCGGGGCCGCCTATCGCCAGGGCGTCTTCCAATTGTCCGTCCCCACCGAGCCCGGCCGGCGTTACGTTTTGGAGTTTGCCGATTCGCTGCCGGCCACACATTGGACGGCCATCTCGCAGGCCGACGGGGATGGCGCTTTGGCGATGCTGGTGGATCGAAGCGGAACCAACAGCCAGCGGTTTTA
>JBJKSV010000186.1:0-2889 GCA_046703605.1 Limisphaerales bacterium | reverse complement strand
GCGGCCCAATCCACGCCATTCATCTTGCGGTCATAGAAGAAGTCGCGCATCAATCGCCAGGACTCCAGGAACATCTCGCGCCACTCGCCCCGAGGGTTGAGCGAAAATGTCCAGTTGCTCAGATCGATGGCCTTTTCCAGCTTTAGGGGCGCTGAGGCATTGGCATCGACGATGTAAAACCGGGCCCCTTGGCGGATAAGCAGCTTCTTGCCGTCCAAGGAAAGCTCGTAACCCTTGAGGCCGCTCACCAGTTCCTTGGGCTTGGGATCGTCATTGCTGATTTCGAGCCGGGTCAGTTTCAGTTTGGTCGAAGTCCCGACCGCCCGCTCCTGCCAATACAGGTACTTAGCGTTGAGCGACAGTTCGCTGTAGTTGCCGGGAGGCACCGGCACCGATGTGAGCCGTGTTTGCAGTCCATCCAGGTCAATGCGAACCGCGGGCGGCTTGTTGGTTTCACCGGCTTTGGACTCGCACTCCGGCGGCTAGCCACTGGTCCCTGCGGAAGACTCCTTAAGCTTTTGTTTCCCTTTGGCTTCGCTCTTCATCGCGTTCTTTTCCTTGCCCGCGGGATGCAGTTCATCGGGATGCTGAAACGGCGAGCGTCCGCCCTTAAGCAGGGAGACCAGGTAGATCTTGACCGACTCATTGAAGAAGGGCTCCGGTTCGCGCGGCCCCCAAGGGCTGCTGACCACCGACTGTAAATGCCGGTCCGAAAGGAAGTAGATCCATTTCCCGTCGGGGCTCCACGCCGGGCTGTAACTGTTGACGCGGTCGTCGGTCAGGGCAGTGGTGCTGGAATCCTCGATGTGATAGAGAAAGATCTGCTCATAGAGATTGTCGGCGGAGGCGACATAAGCCAGCCACTGGCTGTCGGGCGACCAGCACAGGTCCTGGAAGCCGTCCACTTTGGAAACGGCAACTAACCGGCTCTGATGGTCTTGGACATTGAGGAGCCAGAGCTTCAGGTTTTTGTCCTGATAGGCAACCCATCTGCCATTTGGGGAAGGAACATCGTCAAAACGGAAAATCTTCCCGTCATGGCTGAGGGCTTGGGGCGAGCCCACGCCGTTGGCGGGCAGTTTGTTGAATTCCAGCTCGCCGGTTTTGTCCGAGAGCACCACCAGCGATTTGCCGTCCGGCAAGAAGCGCGCCTGCCGGTAGCGGACGGGTTGGCCGCGAGTGACATCCACCAATCGGCCATACTTGGCAGGCGCGACAAAGACCTGGCCCCGAGCGGTCAGGACGATGCGGTCTCCGTTCGAAGAGAGGTGAACCGTGGTCAGGTAGTCCATCGGTTTCTTGACCCACTTCTCCCGTTCCTGGTCGAAATCGGAGGTCAGTGTGATCGGGATGAGCGCGTCTTTGCCCGAGGCGATGTCATACAGACGGAGGTCAGCGCCAATTGAATAGGCGATACGGCCCCCTGAAAGCGAAGCGGCTTTGACATCCCAGCCTCTGTGGGTGGTGAGCTGGCGCAGGTCGCCGCCATCCTCGTTCATGGACCAGATGTTCATCGTGCCGTCCCGGTCGCTCAGAAAGTAGATGCGCCCCTCCCAGAACATGGGGTTCTTGCTCGTTCCCGGATAATCGGAGGTCAGCGGGACGGCTTCGGATGCGTCGGGAGCGAATTTCCAGAGGCTCTGCACCGTGCCGCCCTTGTAACGCTTGGTGCTGCTGCCTTGAAACCATTGGCGGGTGAAGAACAGCGTGTGGCTTGCTGGATCGAAACAGCCGTCGGCGGCCTGGCTCAAGGGCAACCGCACCGTCAAACCGGTCTTCGGATCGACGGTGGCCAATTGCCAATCCGGCAAGGTCGAGAAATAACGAGTGGCAAAGAGCACTTTGCCTCCGGGAGTCCAGCCCTCGACCACAGCGGCCTCGCCTTCGAAGGTCTGGCGCGTTGGGAGTCCACCATCGACGGGCATCGTATAGACCTCGCCGGGACCTTCGTATGACGCGCTGAAAGCCAACGTCTTGCCGTCGGGGGAAAAGGCCGGATGCGATTCTTCGCCTGGGCTGGTAGTCAATCGCGTGGCCATGCCGCCCTCAGCGCGCACCTTCCATAGGTCACTTTCGGCGACAAACACCAGCCAATCCCCGTGCAACGCGGGAAAACGGTAGTAGCCCTCGCGGGCAGCATTCGAGCTCTCGGTGGCGTGCAGTCCGGTTAGCGGAAGGGCCAGCGCCAACAGCAGAGCCGGCAGAGCGGAGTGGATGTTCTTCATGGTGACAAAGCTCTGGAAGTCTGACATCTCCCAAACCGGCAAGTCAACTCCGGACGACCAGTTGAAGGACGCTTCCAGCTTGACATCCAATGGCGCAAAAGATGCTATTGTCGTATTGGCGTATGAAACTCGGACGGACGAGGCAGGAGCCTGGAGCGTTCACGCTCATCGAATTGGTGTGCGTGGTGGCCATCATTGGCATCCTGGCTGCGCTGTTGTTGCCCGCGCTGGTTCAGGTTAAGGCCAAAGCGAAACGGGTTGTCTGCATCAATCGCCTCCACGAGATCGGCATCGCCTTTGAATCCTTCGCGCACGATCATAACGGCGGCTATCCCATGCAGGTGCCGGCCACGGAGGGCGGTTCGCTCCCGTTTTCTCAGAATGGCTACCGCATTGGGGGAGAGTTCTACTTCGGCTACCATCATTTCCAGGCGCTATCGAACGAATTAATCGAGCCGAGCCTTCTGGTCTGTCCCGCGGACACGCGCTCGGCGGCTGGCAATTTTGCGCAACTCAGGAACGAAAACATCAGTTATTTCGTGGCGGTCAATGCCCAGTACGGCCAGGCCGGTTCCATCCTGGTGGGCGATAGGAACCTGACCAACGACTGGCTCCCACCGGCAACCCTTCGGCGCCTCGGCCCCGGCCATGGCCTCCGATGGAC
>JBJKSV010000185.1:0-4153 GCA_046703605.1 Limisphaerales bacterium | reverse complement strand
AGACGGCAAACTCGTGGCCGCCGGAATCGACGTGCCAGATGTGCGGCACGTCATGTTCCTTTAGATACGCGTGCGTCCGCTGGCCGATGAAAATCAAGCCGTCGCGGTCGCCACCGGAAATCCAGAGCAACTTGAGCATTCGCCTGGCCTTCGCGGGGTCCGGCACCAATTCCTCGGGTGGCTTTGTGTTGGGCGCGGAGGAAAAGCCGCCTATCCAGGCGAACTTGTCCAAATGCGCCAGGCCGAAATTTAACGATTGCCCGCCGCCCATCGAAAGCCCCGCCAGGGCGCGGTTTTCGCGATCCGTCTTCACTGGGTACTTCGATTCGATAAAGGGAATGAGGTCTTTGAGCAGGTCCCCCTCGAAGTTCGCGAAGGCGGGCGCGGAGGCGTACACGTTGCCCTCGGCGCGGTCATTCGGCCGCGCGCGGCCATTGGGCATGACAACGATCATCGGCACGGCTTTTCCGTCCGCGATGAGGTTGTCGAGAATAATCTCGGGGTGGGCGTTCCGGTGCCATTCCTCTTCATCTCCGCCAATGCCGTGCAGGAGATAAAGGACGGGGTAATTCGTGTCAGTCGAGTAGCCCGGCGGCGTATAGACCAGCGCGTTGCGCGTCGTGCCGACCGTCGTCGAATAATAATGCACCATCTCCAACTTGCCATGAGCAATGTCTTCGCGCGGCTTATCGAACCCTTCCGGCGCATGCGGGAAGGCCGGTTTGTCGTCCGGACCAAGCACGATAGGGCCGCCGAACCCGCGGCGCCCGCGCCGACCTTCCGCGCTGGCGCGAGGCGCTTCCCGCGCAACCGAGCGGCCGACACGGCCCGTGAGCTTGGCCTCGCTGGGTTCGGCAGTCTTGTAACCCAATATTGAAAGCATCTTCTCGGCGTAGCGCCTTCCCAACTCTCGGTAGCCCGCCGGAGTGAAATGCAGATGATCTGGCAGCCTGGCAGGGCAACCGGACGAAGAAATCACGTATGAATTTGGAATCGTCTCGGGCAATTTGTCTATAATCGGGTTCATGCTCGCACAGGGGCCGCCCTCATCCGCGTTGACGACCTCGCCCGCGAGCAGGGGAACGGCTTGCGGCTTGAGATTCAAGTCGCTGATCAAGTTATCATAAATCCCCTTGACTTTGTTTGGCCAATCCTTGTCGCCCGTGTTCGACTCTCCCTGGTGCAGTAGAATTCCTTTGATGACACCGTCTTCCTGCGCCCGTTTGGCCATCTCGACAAGGTACTGATACGGGTTCCCGTCGTACTGCTTAATGATTCTGGCCATCCACGACGGAGCGGTTGAGGCGTAGGCCTGGTAATTGTCCTTGTCGAACAACTCAATTTTGCATCCGGCCACCGCAACGTTGACGACCCCTACTCGGATATTTTTGGGAAGGTTGGCAACCATGGTTCTGCCAAAGTAATCCGCGGGGCAAAGACCTGTGAAAGGGCGGCACAAAGGAGGGACAGCGGGATACCAATGTCCCTTTGCTCTGCCCAGTCTTGGAAAATCAACGGCTGCCAGGACTTGAAAGCGGCTATCGACGTTTGTCTTGTCTTGTTGTAGAACTCCTGGAAAGCCCTCCATATTGGATTGCCCGAAACACAGGAAAATCCAAAAATTCGTGTCTGGAGAAGAAGCGTTCGGACTCGCCGGGAGCGGCGCGCCTGCCGCCGCGCGAAGGACCGCGTAATAGGCCGGCTTTGGCTGGTCGTTGCCATCAAATAGCAATGGCCGTCCCCTGGAGCGCCACGAAACCGCGTCATTCACGCCCCAGAACGTGACCACCTTCACGGAAGGGTGCTTCAGGAACGCTTTGAACAGAGCGGCATATTCGTCGGCAAGGCGCCGGTCGGCGTCACTCACCATACCGCCTTGGGTGGTTGCCGCGTTGTTGGCGACGTCCGCCCCCGTATCCCGCTGGCCTCGTTGCGCGCCATTGACATCCAACTCGGTAATGTGAATGGGCAACCCCAGTTGGTCCAGATCCGTCAGTGTTTGGTCTTCGGTTTCAAAACTGGGCGATGAAACGCTCACATGGGTTTGCGAGCCGATGGCCATGACAGGGACGTTTTGCGCCAAGAGTGACTTGATCAAAATGATGAGCTTGCGGCGCTTTGCCGGGTTCTCCAGCCCATAGTCGTTGTAGCGGAGAATGGCGTTGGGGTCCGCTTCGTGGGCGTACTCGAAGGCCTTGGCGATGTAGTCTGGCCCGATGATTTGCTCCCAGAGCGACTTGCGCAGGATGTTCGTCCCTCCGTCGGCGATGGCCTCGTTGACCACGTCCCAGACCTTGATCTTGCCCTTGTAGCGGCCAACGACAGTGAATATGTGATCGCGCATCCGTTTTAGCAATTGCTCGCGGGAGGCGCGCGGTCCGTTCAAGCCGAACCGCCGCCCAAAGCGGCCAAATCCGCGACCGCGGCGCGCATCCTCTTCTGAAGCATTGACCGTCCCCGGCGGCAAATTAGTCGCCTCGAAAACCCACGAGGGCGTTTGGCCGTGCCAGACGAGGGTGTGTACAACGATATACATGTGGTTCTTCAGGCCGAAGTTCACATAGGCGTCGGCAGGGCCGAAATTATAGCCGTCCGGGCCCGGACGCGGATGGATGAGCGCCCACTTCAGATCATTCTCGGGGGAAATCTGGTTAAACTGCTGCTTAACGAGGGCGACGTCGTTATCGACTTGTTCCTGAGTCCGCCTGGAGTAATTCGAGCGTGGGGCGGCGCCGGTCGCAATGGTGCGGTTGATGGCGACGCCAATGTGGAAATGGCCTTTATAAGCCTCCTTGAGCGTGGGTTTTGGCTCAGCCGCAGATTGCGGGATGATTTCAATCCCGTTGATTTGCGGATTCTGGACGTTGGGGGTAAAGGTAATCTTGATCGCGCCGTTGGTGACTTCGACGGGGACCGACTGCACGTAGGCGCGCAAAGGCCCGCCCGCCTTGACCCACACGTCGAAGTCCTTGAACTCGTGCCCCTGGACATTGAAGGAAAACACCCGCTCACCCGGCCCGGTAAAGCCCTCGTAAGTTTCCGCGAAATGCAATTTCACCACGTACTTACCGTTGGGCACAGGCCACGAAAAAGAGTCCATGCTGTAACGTTCCGCGCGGTAGAGGTTGGGAATCTTCGTATTGGCAACCTGGATATCAGGCCTTTCTATGGTTTCACCGCCCTCGAAACCCTGGTCGGGCAGCCAGGCATTGCCCTCCGCATCCTTGAGAGGCTCGGAGCTTCCGGCGCGGATGCGGATAATCTTCGCGGCGGGCGCGGCTGCGGGTGACGCGCCCTGCTCGCGCTTGGCCACGATCTGCTCTGTGGCGAAGGTGCCGACCTGGCGCGTGAACTTGATTTCGTTGCCGTCGGCCGAGAGCTTGCCGGTGTAGGCGATGCGAATCTCGTTGTCCTGGAAGTTAAGCGGCTCGACGAATGAAATGGCGCCGCCCTCCACCTTGCCTTCTTTCAGTTCGGCTTCGCGCTTCCGGTCGCCAAATTCGGAGTCGGCTATCCCGCTCACTTTCGTGCCGTCCTGTTGGAAGGTGAAGGTGTATTTCTGCTGGCCAATCTGCGAGTCGAATTCGGATTTCCAAGTGCCGGTCACATCGGTCGCAAGGCTGCTTGCCGCCGGCGCGGTTGGGGGACTCGCGGGCCCAGGCGCACCGCTCTCAGCCGTTGTTTCCTCGAGCGGGAGAGCCGGCGGAAGGGGTTGGTCTTGGAACAGCAGCGGTGCGAACTCATGGAAGCTGCGCCGCCAGGACTGCCACTCGTGGGCCGTCAGCGGAGATATATAGAAATGAGCGTTTATACCCGCCTCTTTGAGGGCGTCGGTGTTCGCCTTCGGATCGCCCCCGAAAGCTCTGAACATGCGCGAGTTCGTTTCGCGGCTGCCGAAGCTGACGAATACCAGTTTGACCTGCTGCTTGAAGGCGGCGAGATCGTGAATGTCCGAGAGGGCGATGCTGCCGCCGCTGAAGATGCCGATGTGGGAGAACGTATCGAGGTGGGCGAGGGTGATCACACGCGTCTGCATGCCGCCCATGGAAAGGCCGGCCATGGCCCGATGCGGTTGGTCGGCAAGGGTGCGAAAATTGGCATCAATGAAGGGGATGAGGTCATCGATAAGGACGTGTTCAAAGCCGCTAAAATC